>NZ_WIVG01000039.1 GCF_016758115.1 Lactococcus garvieae | reverse complement strand
TCATTTTTTAGCGAGTACCACCGCAGAGTTGACAGAGCCTATATTTTCAGCTAGCACCGCAGAATTAACAGAACAAAAAAACTCGCCCAAAAGCGAGTTTTTCTAAGAAATAATATTATTTCTATAATTCATTAAGAATTATTCTTTGATTTCAGCTACGATACCTGAACCAACAGTACGTCCACCTTCACGGATAGAGAAAGTAGTTCCTTTTTCGATGGCAACTGGGTGAATAAGTTCAACGTCGATATGAACGTTATCACCAGGCATTACCATTTCAGTACCTTCTGGAAGTTTAACTGAACCAGTAACGTCAGTTGTGTGGAAGTAGAATTGAGGGCGGTAGTTATCGAAGAATGGAGTGTGACGTCCGCCTTCTTCTTTGCTCAATACGTAAACTTCACCTTCAAATTTAGTGTGTGGAGTGATTGAACCTGGTTTAGCGATAACTTGACCACGTTCGATTTCATCACGTTGAACACCACGGAGGAGTACACCAACGTTATCGCCGGCAAGACCTTCTTCAAGTGTTTTACGGAACATTTCGATACCAGTAACAACAGCTTTTTTAGTGTCTTCTTTGATACCAACGATTTCGATTTCGTCATTGACTTTAACAGTACCACGTTCGATACGACCTGAAGCAACTGTACCACGACCAGTGATTGAGAATACGTCTTCGACTGGAAGCAACAATGGTTTGTCAGTATCACGTTCTGGAGTTGGGATGTATTCATCAACAACATCCATAAGTTCTTCAACTTTAGCAACCCATTGAGGTTCACCGTTCAAAGCACCAAGAGCTGAACCAGCAATTACTGGAGTGTCATCGCCTGGGAAGTCGTATTCTGACAAGAGATCACGTACTTCCATTTCAACGAGTTCCATAAGTTCTTCATCGTCAACAAGGTCAGCTTTGTTAAGGAATACGATAAGGTATTTAACACCAACTTGACGTGAAAGCAAGATGTGCTCACGTGTTTGTGGCATAGGTCCGTCAGTTGCAGCAACAACGAGGATCGCACCGTCCATTTGAGCAGCACCAGTGATCATGTTTTTAACGTAGTCCGCGTGACCTGGGGCATCAATGTGAGCGTAGTGGCGTTTGTCAGTAGAGTACTCGATGTGAGCTGTGTTGATTGTGATACCACGTTCGCGTTCTTCTGGCGCAGCATCGATTGATGCGAAGTCAGTTTGAGCAGCCAAACCTTTATCTGCCAATACTTTAGAAATAGCAGCTGACAATGTAGTTTTACCATGGTCAACGTGTCCGATAGTACCAATATTTACGTGCGGTTTGCTACGATCGTAAACTTCTTTAGCCATTTTAAAATGTCTCCTTTGAGAAAAAATATATTTTTTATAGGCAGTTATGCTATTGCACAAACTACCGTTCCTTAACATTATACTGGATTTTCCTTGTAATTGCAAACTTTATTGCAATTTATCTGGCTTTTTTTAGCTTTTCATAGTAAAATATATAGAAAATAGTAAGGAGAAATGTCAATATGGGATTAACTTTCAGAAAACGTGATGATTTCGGTAAATTGATGGATGATTTGGGGGTTTCTACTGAAAACTTGGACACAAGTAAAGCTTCTGTAAGCTCTGATAAACAAGAAGATCCATTCGCAAAATTTTTAGAAACTAAAGACACTTCAAAGTCAAAAAAAGTGGATACTGGCAAATAGTGTGACATTTTACTTATTTATTGCTAGAATAGTATAGAATAAAGAAATAATATTTAATAATATTTATAGAGGAAACTATGGCTTACAAAAAGAAACAAAAATCTACTTTTCAAAAAGTAACAATGGTCGTTGTTGTTGCAATGCTTGTACTTATTATCTTTAGCTCTTTAGCTATGGCACTGTCTGCTTTTTAAAAGCTGCTTGAAGCAGTTTTTTATGAAACAAAAGGCGTGGTTTAGACAAAACCAAGCCTTTTTTGTTTTATTCAAATCCAACAGTCAATACTTCTGGAAATTCACTTTTCACAATCTGAGCACAATTTGAGCAAAGCGATTGAAGGTGCTCATTTTCATCTTTTCCTACTGTTTCATCTGTTCGACGACAACGTTCACACACTTCTCCTGCCGCTTTCTCTACAAGGATAGCAACATCATCAAATTTGAGGGCTGCTTCTGGCGCTTCTTCATTTGATACTGAGAAATCAGAAACAATAAGCAGTTGCGCGATATTTTCATCAAGACTTACAAGAAGACTCGAAACGACCTCATTAGGATAGATTGTAACCTTAGCTTCGAGTGACTTACCAATCAGTTTTGCTTCACGTGCCTCCTCGAGCGCTTTGAGAACTTTCGCCCGGAAGGCAAGGAATGCTTCCCACTCCCCCAGAAGTTCTTCTGAATCAGTAAATTCTTTATACTCAGGCATTTCTGCGAGATATGCAAAATCCTCTTTTTCAGCTTCAAGATATGACCAGATTTCTTCCGCCGTATGTGGAAGAATTGGAACCAAAAGTTTTGTCAAATCTGCAAGCATTGTGTACATGACGGTTTGCATTGAACGGCGATCTGCTGCATCTGCTGCTTCAATGTAAACAACATCTTTAGCAAAATCAAGATAGAAAGCTGACAAATCATTGGTCAAGAAATTAATTACCTGTTTGTAGACACTCATAAAGTCATAAGAGTCATAGGCTGCACGAATTGATTTCACCAATTCATTGAACTTCACAAGCATATATTTATCAACACTGCGCAAGTTTTCATAAGAAAGACCGTTTGTATTCCTGTCAAAGTCATAGGTATTCGCAATCAAAAAGCGCATGGTATTACGAATTTTCCGATAAACCTCAGAAACTTGATTAAGAATCTCCATAGAAACACGTACGTCTGCTTCTGTATCAACAGATGCTACCCATAGGCGAAGGATATCCGCCCCAAGTTTTTTGGTCACATCTGAAGGTAGGATGGTATTGCCGAGAGATTTGGACATCTTGCGCCCTTTTCCATCAAGTACAAAGCCCTGTGAAAGTACCGACTTGTATGGAGATACACCATTGACAGCGACAGATGTCGTGATTGAGGAATTAAACCAGCCACGATACTGATCTGAACCTTCAAGATACAAATCCGCTGGGTAAGACAGATAATCACGCACATTGAGAACTCCATTCCATGATGAACCAGAGTCAAACCAGACATCCATGATATCCTTTTCTTTTGTAAACTCGCCATTTGGTGAACCAGGATGTGTGAATCCTTCTGGTAAGAGTTCTTTGGCCTCACGTTCAAACCAAATTTTTGAGCCATACTCAGCAAAAAGACGAGCAACATGTTCCGTAGTTTCTGGTGTAATAATGGCTTCCCCATTTTCTGCATAAAAGATAGGAAGTGGTACTCCCCATGCACGTTGACGAGAAATAACCCAATCCCCACGATCACGTACCATATTGTAGAGACGTGTTTTCCCCCAAGGAATAATCCATTTTACTTTTTCAATCTCACTGAGGATATTTTCACGGAAATCTTCAATAGAAGCAAACCACTGTGGTGTAGCCCGGAAAATAACTGGTTTTTTTGTCCGCCAGTCATGAGGATAACTGTGGGTGAAGAAATCAAGTTTAAGTAAAGCATCTTTTTCTTCCAACCATTTGCATACGATTTTATTTCCATCATCATAGAAAACTCCTTCCAGACCTGGAGCTTCATCTGTATAATAGCCACGGTTGTCTACAGGTGAAAGTACGTCAAGTTTGTACTTGCGGCTGTAGAAATAGTCATCTTCACCATGACCTGGTGCACTATGGACGAGGCCTGTACCAGAGGTAAGAGTGACATAATCTCCATTCATCACCAATGATTCACGATCATAAAACGGATGCTGAGCAGTCATTCTATCCATTTCTAAGCCTTTGAGTGTTTGAAGAACCTTTGGATTTTCCCATTCCAATGTTTCTGAGACCTGTTTGAGCATTTCTGAAGCAACAACAAATTTTCGTGCCCCAACTTCAACTACTGAATATTCATAGTCAGGGTGAACAAAAATTCCCATATTTGCAGGAAGTGTCCAAGGAGTTGTTGTCCAAATAACAAACTCTGCATCTTCTGGCAGTAATCCTTTAACATCTTTAGCCTTGAAAGCAACGAAGATAGAAGGTGAGCGTACATCTTGATACTCAATTTCTGCTTCAGCCAATGAACTTTCGGATGAAGGAGACCAGTAGATTGGTTTTTGTCCTTTATAAATATAGCCTTTTTCAGCCATTTTACCAAAGACACGAATTTGAGCAGCTTCATATTCTGGTGAAAGTGTCAGATATGGATTCTCCCACTCTGCCAAAACGCCCAAAGACTTAAAGTCTTCTCTCTGCATATCTACTTGTTTAAGAGCATATTTGCGACATTCTTCAAGATAATCCAGCACACCCATCTCTTTACGATTTACGCCAGCTTTTGAAAGTTGTTGCTCAATTGGCAGTCCGTGTGTATCCCAACCAGGGACATAAGGTGCACGGAAACCAGACATTGACTTATAGCGCACAATAATATCTTTTGAGATTTTATTCAAGGCATGCCCAACATGAATATTACCATTTGCATAAGGAGGGCCGTCATGGAGCATAAAAGAGGGCTTTCCTTCATTAAGTTCTTGACGTGCTTCATAAAGTTTGGCCTCTGCCCATCCCTTTTGCCAGCCTGACTCCTTATTCGGTAATCCTGCACGCATCGGGAAAGCAGTTTTTCCTAAGTTCAATGTGTCTTTGATTTTCATATTTTACACCTTTCTTTTAATAATTTTACTTACAGCTAAATGGGGAGACTCACAATGTACTGTGAATCATTTTTATTTCCATTCCTTTTGCTTTAGCAAACAAGTGAGAATGAAAATAAAAAACGGTCTTTCGAAAAAGGACGAAAGACCGTGGTACCACCTTAATTTTTTTCACTAGAAACTCGTGAAAACTCTTTATGTACGTAACGTGTACAGCGTCTAAACTTACTTTAATTGGGTTTAGAATAATTTAGGTGATGAGCCGAAAAACAGGGAATATGAGCCTCTCATCAACGCTCACTTGCTGTAAATATGTTTTTCTTTTCTTGTCCTAAATTTTTTATTTAATTTCAGATGACTCGACTTTAGGAGCATCTGTCTGTAATTCTGGAAAAACTGGATAAGGCTTTGTTTCACCAATCGTGTCCAGCATTTCGCCCACTGGAGGCATAGAAAGAGGCCCTGTTTCATGAACTGGAGCTACAATTTCTTCAACAGTTTGTGCGGTTTCAACTTCCTCCACTTTAGGCATCTCAAGGTTTTCGCTTCCTGCAGGTTTCTCTGCATCTGCAATTTCTTGGCGAACTGTATTCCCCTGCAATGAAGTATTGCTCAAGTGTGTATCCACAATTTCTTGAAGTTTTTCTTCTGGATTTGTGACATGCGAAGAGGTAGTTTCCAGAGTATCTTGCCAGTCTTCAGAATGAATACTTGCTAACTGTGCCTCAATAATGGAGGTCATACGTTGATGATAAAGGCGCATTTTCCGTTTTAAATCATCTGTATCGCGTACCAAACGGCGGGCATCGTCCGATGCTTGGTTAAGAATTGTTCCCGCTTCTTTCTTAGCTGACTCGATGATGAGCTGACCTTTTTGGCTTGCCTCAGCAATAATACTATTTGCCTCACTTTGAGCTTGAACCCGCAAATTATCCGCCGCATCTTGTGCAACGACAATTGACTTATTCAAAGAATCCTTCATATCATCAAAGTATTTTACACGTTCGCGCAAAGCCTTAAGTTCCCGATCTTGCTCCTTAATTTTTTGTGCAAACTCATCATAATCACGTACGATGATATCTAAAAATTCTTCAATTTCCTGTTTGTTATAACCACGCATTTGTGTATTAAATGTTTTATTTTGAACATCTAAACTATTTAATGCCATAAGTACCTCCAACCTCTTAAGAGACTCTATTTTTTCTTATGATTCTTAGTAATTTCACATTCGACTTTCTGTTTGCCTTTTTTGGTTTCGCCTAAAAATCTCAAAATTTTAATGCGCCCAAGGCCGCGGACACTGATTAAATCACCTTGCCCAACGGGAAAATCTTTTTTTTCAATTTCAAGGTAATTTAACTTTACCTTTCTTGATTGTAACATATTTACGGCAAGATTGCGAGAAATTTCGAAAGTGCTTGCAATGATTTTATCAATACGTAAACTTGAAACCAAGACAGTTTTTATAATCGAAGAAGATTCTGTTTGAATAAGCTCTGCAAAAGGCTTTTCAACAAACTGAACCGGAACTGATCCTATTTTAGCAATATTCTTCTGAAAGATTTCAAGAAGATGTTTAGAAACAAAGATTTGAGCGCGTTCATCATTTAGGATAATATCTCCAAGTTCTGACCGACGTACACCTGTTTGTCCTAAAAAACTCCCTAAAATTTGTGAATGCTTCAGCTGATGGAACTTATTTGCGTAAGAAATTTCTAATAAGGCTAAATCAAAGTCCTCCAGATTTAAATTGTAAAACTCTGGAGCTAAAATTATTTTTGTAAGTTCTGTTTTTGCAATTTCTTGAGTAGAAAAAATCTGAAGTTCCCGCTTATTTGCTAAAGATTCAAGGATTTTGACCTCTCTTGGATTTAGGAAATAAGTTGTAACTACAGAATAATTGTTTTCCGCACGATCAATCCAGTCTAAGACACGATCAATAAATTGTTTTTCATCAGGATGAAAATGCTGATATATACTTTCTTGACTCATAATAAGCGCAAGAGTATTTGTTGAATGACCTGCAAGGCAATTACACCAAGTACAATGGTGAAATCCAATCCTGCGAAACGTAATGGAATGCCTTCAAACAGGCTTAAGTAAGGTCTTGAAATTTTGATGATAAAGCGTCCTATAGCTGTATCATAAAGGCTTGGTACCCAACTCATTAAAGCATAAGCTACCAAAACCCATGTATAGAGACCAATCAGTCGAATTAAAATATATATAATCATAGTTTATCAAATATCGAAGTTTTCAAAGTTTTGTCCTGCCAAGATACTGAGTTCTCGGGAAGCATCAACTGTGATATTCGCCGGTGTTAATAAGAAAATCTGTCCGCCAACATTTTGAATATCACCATCAAGTGTGAAAACTACTCCAGTCAAGAAGTCAATTGAACGGCGTGCCTGATTGTCTGGCATAAACTTGAAGTTAACCAAAACAGACTCTCCATTTTTGACGATACGCGCTGCTTCCATAATATCAGAATAGGCACGTGGTTCTTTGATTGCAATAACTTGTCCTGCACTTGTTGTGGCTTGATTCATCATAGGTTTTTGAACTTTTTTCTCTGTTGTTTTATTGTTATTTGTTGCTGAAGAAAAAGATACAGGACGCTTAGAAAGTGGTTTAGCTTGAGTTCTTTCCTGTGATTGAACCGGACGATTCGTTCCTGTCATTTTCTTTTCTGTATTTACTGCCGAAGACTTTTGCGGTTGTGCTTGCGGTTTTTGAGCTGCTACAGCAGGCTCATCATACTCATCATCGTCCTCTTCGAAAAATTTCTTTAATTTATCAAATTGGTCTTTTAAGGCCATACTTCCCTCCGTTATCAACGCTTAGATTTCACACAAGTTTCATTCAAAAAATGCCGTACCGATTCGAACAAAGGTTGCTCCCTGCTGAATGGCTCTTGTATAATCACGGCTCATTCCCATACTCAACTCCGTACATGGAATATTAGGAATCCCCTTAGCCGCAATTTCAGTTTGCAATTGCCTCATCGAAGCGAAGATGTTATCCAACTGTTCATCATCAGCACTTATCGGTGCCATAGTCATTAAGCCAACAATTTCCACATTATTTAGCTGTGAAATTTCTGCTAAAACGTCATCTATATCTTTGGGCGAAAAGCCATGTTTGGTTGTTTCACCAGAAATATTGACCTCTAAGAAACATTTTATGATGTGTGTTGCTCGTTTTTCAATTTCTTTAGCAAGCTTTATAGAATCTAAAGCATGAAAATAATCTACTCTATTAATGACATCTTTTACTTTACGACGTTGTAAGTTACCGATGAAATGCCATGTAATATTTTTATCTTCTAAGGCCTCATATTTTTCAAGAAATAAATCTGTACGATTTTCTGCTAAGTGATGAATTCCTGCCTCAACAACTTGAGCTGCTTTTACAACATCAACATACTTGGTAACAGCAATTACCTGAACTTCTTGATTTGAATAAGCAGATGTAGCTTTTGCCACATCTACCTTATTCAAAATATCTTTAACATTTTCTGCTATACTCATTATTTACGGAAAAATGGTGGTGTATCAATATCTTCATCGGCGGATGGGATACCTGAGAAACTTGTTACACTTGATGCGCTTTCACGATTTTGGTTTCCATTCTGACGCTGTGATACATCACGTCGAAGATCCCAATCACCAAAAGCTGAACCTGAACTTTGAGCTGACGCTTGTTGTCCATGTGTAAACTGTGAAGTTTGAGCTTGACGTGGCGTTGAGCTTGCTGCTTGATTCATCGAATTATGTTGGAAGCTAGGTTGACGACGTGGTTCTTCTGCCGCTGGAGCTGATGATGCACCTAGATACTCATCAGAAGCATCTCGTGAAACTCCTGTTGCCACAACAGTAACACGAATTTCATCGCTGAGTGAATCGTCAATAGATGTCCCCAATAAAATATTCACATCATTGCCAGCTGCTTGAATAACAATTTCAGAAGCATCTTGTGCTTCGATAAGGCTCATGTCCATACCACCTGTAACGTTCAGGAGAACATTTTCAGCACCTTCAATTGTTGTTTCAAGTAAAGGAGAGTAGATAGCTTTACGTGTTGCCTCAATGACACGATCTTCACCTGTCGCAACACCGATACCCATAAGGGCATCTCCCTTATTTGCCATAACTGTTTTCACATCGGCAAAGTCAAGGTTAATCATTCCTGGATTTGTGATTAAGTCTGTTACCCCTTGCACGCCCTGACGTAAAACATTGTCCGCTTCACGTAAAGCTTCTGTCAATGGTGTTTTCTTGTCAACAATTTCTAACAAGTTGTTGTTTGAAATAATAAGCAGCGTATCCACATTTGTACGAAGGTCTTCAATACCTTCAGTTGCAAAATAACTACGTTTTGAGCCTTCAAAACCAAATGGACGTGTAACAACTGCTACTGTCAGGGCTCCAATTTCTTTAGCAATCTGAGCTATTACTGGTGCAGCACCTGTACCAGTACCTCCACCCATACCAGCCGTAATGAAGACCATATCTGCACCTTCAAAAGCTTGTGCGATTGTCTCTGCTGACTCCTCAGCTGCGCGACGTCCAACCTCAGGTTGGGCACCTGCTCCAAGTCCGCGTGTCAATTTAGGTCCGAGCTGGATTACTGTATCAGCTTTTGAACTGCGCAAGGCTTGTACATCTGTATTAGCTACGATAAAGTCAACGCCAGACACGCCTTCTTCAATCATGCGGTTAACCGCGTTTCCGCCACCGCCACCAACACCGATAACTTTAATTACAGCGCCTTGAGCAATTTCTGTATCAAATGAAAATTCCATGTTTTATTTCTCCGTTATTAAGTCATTTTAGTCAAAAAGGTTTGAGAACATGTTGCGCATACGATCTACAACACCTTCTTTTTCTTCCTCAGGTTCAGCTGCTGCTTGTGTAGCTGGACGCGTTGGAACTTCTGTTTGATAGAAGTTATTCGCTTCTTCATAGTTCATCGAATCTGCGGGTTGAAGAACAGATTCTTCGTATTGAGCAGCAGGTGCAACATATGTACCGTCAGAAGTAATGGCTTGTAACACAAGTCGATCAATATCTGTACGTTCACCAACATAGTTCACAACACTAATCACTTGCGCAAACGCTGGATTACGCAAACCCATTTCTCTTGGAACAAACAGACGTGCATTCATACCAATAACTTTTGTCGCCAGATTAACTGTTCCAGGCATGGCTGCAGCGCCACCAAGCAGCACAATTCCACCGGGATAATCCAAGGAACGCGTGTTTTCCAAATCTGATTTAACACGGCTAAAAATTTGTGTCAAACGTGCTTCAATAATTTGTGAAAGATAGTATTCTGTAATTTCTTCTGGATCTGTTTGACCGACCACGTCAACTGGGAAATATTCTTCTTGACTCGCCCGTTCCGTACTGGCCTCCCCATAGTTAAGTTTTAAGTCTTCTGCTTCACTCAAGGAAGTGTTCAAGACAGTTGAAATATCACGTGTTACATAGTCGCCACCTTCTGGACTTGTATGTGCAAATTTCAGCTGTTGATCACGAACTGCTGAAACTGTGGTTTGTCCAGCACCAAGATCAATCATAACCGTGCCAAACTCACGCTCTCCTTCCGAAAGAACATAATGTGCCATAGCAAGGGGAGCAATAACAAGATTGTCTACAATCAACCCTGCACGCTCAACAACTTTACGAATGTTATGCACTAATGTTTTTGGACCTGTGTAAATAATACCACGCATGCCCAGACGTACACCAAACATTCCACGAGGATCAGAAATCCCTGTAAAATCATCAACTGTAAACTCTGTTGTTTCCACCGAAATGATTTCACGTTCTGGAACGACACCACGCATCAATGCATTTTGCACGGTTTGCATAACGTCGTCCTCTGTAATTTCTTTTGAGTTTCCGATAATAGGAACCATGCCTTGGCAGTTTTCCATTTCGAGTTGATTTGCAGGAATACTAACATTAATCCTGTCAATCGTAATTCCCGCACGTTCTTCTGCAGCGTTGACAGCTTTACGTAACGCTGTCGCGACCTTTTCAATATCTACAATGATTCCATTTTTCAGACCGTCAGATTTCGCATTTCCGACACCAATTATATTCATTTCATCTGAGACGTATTCTGCAACCAGCACTTTTATAGTATTTGTACCAATGTCAACGCCTGTATAAAGTCCACTTTTTAGCATAAAAGCGACCCCTTTCCTCACATATCACAATTCATATTTTCAATTTATTGAGTTTACACTCATCTTATATTTTAACACAAAATCACAGTAAAACAAGAGTTCAACTGTGATTTTTTTACATTATTTCCTATTTTTTTTCGCAATTGAAAAAATCGCCAGAGTTCCAGCCCCTGTATGGGTGACAATTGTTGGGCTCAAAGGGCGAATGTCAACAGTGTCAACAAGATCACGCGCCAGAACCATATTTTTAACTTCTTGAGCTGTTGCATCACTTCCAGAGTAAGCAACTGTTATACGTGGATAAGACAAATCAATTTCTTCAAGAGTCATATCAACTAAGGCTTTTATAGCCTTCTTTTTCCCACGTACTTTGGACAACTGTGTCAACTTTCCTTGAGTGTCAACAGTGAGTAAGGGCTTGATATTTGCCATAGTTCCCACCATAGCTACTGCTTTAGGAATTCGACCACCACGCGCCAGATGGTTTAAATCATCCACCATAAATAGGCTGTTCAAACGTAAGATAAGGTCTCCCAAAGCATCCAGTGCTTCTGGCAAACTTTTTCCAGAATCACGCAGTTTCACCATTTCTTGGACTAGGAAACCTTCGCCTGAAGCTGCGGCTAAGGTATCCACTACAGTGATTTTCGCCTCAGGATATTCTTCTAATACCATATCGCGAGCAATAACTGCCGACTGATATGTCCCTGAGAGGCCAGATGAAAAGGCCAGATAAACAATTTCCTGTTCTGGATTTTTCTTTACATAATTTTTAAACAGTTCTGTAAATTGCCCAGAATTGATTTGGGATGTTTGAACAGCTTTCCCTAACTTAATTTCACTTAAGAGATGGTCGTTATCCAAGGCATTTTCACCTACTGTTGGATAGTTTTCATCTCCAATAGTAACTGTCATCCCCAGAACTGCTATATCATTTTTTTGCAAATAGTCTTCACTCAAATCTGCTGTTGAATCTGTAATAATTCGAAAAGTCATCTTTCTCCCCTTACATTCTGTTTCTAAAAATTTCGTACATCAATACACTGGCTGCAACACTTGCATTCAAACTTTGTACATGCCCAACCATTGGAATAGTAATCATTTCGTCCACCTGTTTTTTGAGGTTTTGCCCTATACCTTTTCCTTCATTTCCAATAACTAAAGCAATTTTTCCAGAAGTATTCCATTGAGAATAAATTGTGCCATCCATATCTGTACCAAAAGTCCAGAAACCCACTTCCTTCAATTTGTTTAAGGTACGCGAAAGATTAGTTACACGCACGACAGGTATATGCTGAAGCGCTCCTGTACTCGCCTTAACAGCAGTAGGAGTGATACCAACCGATCGGTGCTTAGGAATGATAATCGCATCTACTCCCGTAGCATCAGCCGTTCGAGCAATTGAGCCAAGATTATGAGGATCTGTCAATTCATCTAAAACTAAAAATGTCACTTCTTCTTTGTCTGCAACTTCTGCTAAAAGCGTTTCCAAATCGGCATAAGAAAATTCGGCGACACGCGCGACAAAACCTTGATGCACTCCATTTTCTGAAATTTTATTTAATTCAGTTTTTGGGGTCCAAGAAATGTTCACTTTTTTTTCACGTGCCAGTTCCTTGATTTTTTCAACGTTCTTTCCACGTAATTTTTCCTCGACATAGAGTTTATTTACCACTCCTGCATTGAGCGATTCTGTCACAGCATGTAAGCCATAGACGACATCTGTATTTTCCATAATAATATTTTAGAAAAAATATCATGATCCCCTCTGTAAACAAGCACTATGACAGCTATTTGACAGAAGGTTTCACGTTTCTATTTCCCCTACTTTTCCTCCTTTTTCCAATGCTTTTGCTGAGCAGTGGTTACCCTCAAAAGTTAAGTTCATTCAGTTTGGAGTTCAAATCATGTTGCATATTTGGGGTTACGGGACTGCATACCTGCACAATCATTTTTTCATCCGAATGCCCTACACCCTCCGTAATCGCCTTAATCAGTCTATTCATCTCAACCAATAAGGAGATATGGAAATGCCTTAACATAT
Organism: Lactococcus garvieae; assembly: GCF_016758115.1. Classification (GTDB taxonomy): domain Bacteria; phylum Bacillota; class Bacilli; order Lactobacillales; family Streptococcaceae; genus Lactococcus; species Lactococcus muris. The sequence continues at coordinate 8,248 of NZ_WIVG01000039.1, read as the reverse complement.
GTATACGTAAACCCGTCAAAAACATAAATTCTAAAATTTCTGTTTTCCTGTAACATTCGGGAAGGCGATAGATGTAACCAAAAATGAGCCACATTCCCCCTCGGGCAAAACCACCTGTGACGCAGGATTATGTTCTATCTAGCCAACTTTTTGAGTGTAGGTGAACAGAAGATTATAATAAATCCGTCTTAACACTCAGGTTGTTAGAGCTAAACCCAAGACTGATATGAATTGTTGAATTGCCTTTCCCTCACTCTCTGAGATTTTCCCCCTCCCAAATTTTTCAAAACAGCGATTCTTTCCATTGTCTAATTTTTTATAAAACATCGTCCTCTCGTTTAACAAGCAGGAGAAATGTTACAAACCTTATTATAACATTTCTTACCACTTTTCTCCTCTGCTTACCCAATAATCATAAAATCCTGCATAACTTACCATGATATGCCTTCTCGGTCCAGCGCCATATTTATTATATTCTGAATTTCTTCTCATCTGGCCAATCTAGGTTTGTACTGTCTTTAGCTTGCACTCAAAAATGTTTGCCATCCATGGGCTATATAAATCTGTAACATTCTCTTCAATAGTCCCCTTTCCATACACAATAAAGTTTGTGAGCAGCGATGATTTTCTATTACTTTCGTTCTCTTCTTCGTCACCCAACTTAGTCAGAACAACAAAAAAGTCCTCAACTACTTGCAATAGTTGAGGGCTTTGGAATTGTCATAAATCTTAGAAATAGACAAGCAGAAAGACTCCCTAAAGATAGCAAAGAGAAAATTCATCTTATTAGAAACACTTGACATAAAATAAGTCTGTTTTTGCTAATCAGATTTTTATTAAAACATACTAAAACGTGGCATTCTAAACACCACGGAATATGTAATTTATTGACATTATCCTAATATCTTAATCCTTAGTTTTTCAAAGTAAGAAAATTTTATCTTTACAAGCATCAATTGTTTCTTCATCCCATAAAGAAACTTGAACTTCGCCAATATGTGCTTTACCAAGTAGTAACATACACATACGACTTTGTCCAATACCACCACCAATTGTTAATGGCAACTCATTATTAAGCACTTGCTGGTGAAAAGGATACTCTAGACGACTCTTCGCGTTAGCTTTCTCTAATTGAGTAATCAGCGCTTTGTCATCCACACGAATTCCCATACTCGATAATTCTATGGCACACCCTAAAGGCTCATGCCAGAAGAGCAAATCTCCATTTAAAGTCCAATCATCATAGTCTGGTGCTCGCTTGTCATGTGGTTCCCCATGATTTAATAAGTCACCAATTTGTAAGATAAAGGTCGTCGGATGTTCTTTAACATAAGCATTTTCTCTTTCTTTTGATGTTAAATCAGGATAAAGATCTGCTAATTCTTGACTTGTAATGAAAGAAATCTTTGTATCTATTACTGTTTCTACTTTAGGATATTTTGTATGCAAACGACTCGATGTTTCAGCGATAGCATTAACTAAATCTTGAACTGTTTCCTTTAAGTAGTCAATGGTTCGTTGCTCTTTTGAAATCACGCGTTCCCAGTCCCATTGATCCACATAAATAGAGTGAAGATTATCTAATTCTTCATCACGTCTAATCGCATTCATATCTGCGTAAAGACCGTTTCCTACATGAAAGTCATATTGTTTTAAGGCAACTCTTTTCCATTTAGCTAAAGAGTGTACAATTTCTCCATTATTATTTAGAGCTGGAACATCAAACTTTACAGGTCGTTCGCTTCCGCTTAGATTATCATTTAATCCTGACTGCTCATCAACAAAAAGCGGTGCAGATACTCTTTTTAATTTTAAACTTCCTGTGAGCGCTTCTTCAAAACAACGTTTAATAAATCTAATAGCTGTCTGTGTATCATAGACATCCAGTATGGATTTATAGCCTTTTGGAATAATGGTTTTCTCCATAAAATTTAATAACTCCTAAATAATCTTGCTGATTATTATATCATAATCGTACAGATTTATTATGATATTAACTGAAATCACTGGAAAATATCTCTGTATTAAGCATTTATAACTCGTTTGGTATCCTATATTGACCACACAGTCACTACTGATATCAAGTGATTTTAAAGTCCGTCTATTTATAATTGTAAATAAAAGTATAATCTCAAACAGAGAATTGATGCTTTCTAACACTGCAACAAAAAACTGCCTATTCGGGACTGTCTATTCTGTAAAAGTCCGATTTATCCAAAATTAATAAAAATAGAACCGCACTTAAGACGATTCTATTTTTATTTTCAGGATTTTTTATTTTTTAAGCCAAAGCTCCCATTGGGTCCCATGGTAACAATACCTGTGGTTCTGCATTGTAAGCTGCAAGTTCCTCAGCAGTGAGTAAATCTTTACGGACAACGATTTGATAAGTGTACTCATCCATCCAAGCATCAGAAGCGATAAAGTAACCTTTCTTACCCACATCTTTGCCCCAAGAGTTTTCTACCTTCCACTTTGTAGGCTCACCATTTTCATCCAAGTCTACTCCAGTCAAGACCATGGCATGTGTCATCAAAGATTCTGCATAATCTAGACGTGAAGCTTTATCCTGTGTAAACTGAATGTCAAGTGCTGTGTCAAAATCATAAGCATCAAGCGTCAGCAAGCCATCTTTAGTGTTCGACATCTGACCTACATCACAACCAAACCAAACCGTTTCTCCTGCTTGCATTTGTTCAATAGCTAATTTTTTAAAGCGTTTCATGTCGAGGTTTAAATGTCTAACAGACCGAGCGCCTACCACATTACCCAGGAATTCCACTGTATAGGATTTATTGTATGGCTTATCAGCAGTTGGAGCATTGATAACAGAAACATAATCGTCAAGCTTAATGTCTACATACTTGGCATAAAATTCTTGCGCAGTGCCAGAAAATTTCTCCAATGTCTTTTCTTTATCACGGAAAGCATACTCAAAGTTTTGAGGCGGCAATCCAAGAGTCGCAGCCAAAAAGTTAAATATTTCTTGCAGCATTCCCTCTTTAAGTGCCTGAACATCTTGCCCTTTTTTCAAAGCTTCTCTCAATAGTTGAGCATCTTGACGCAGCAACTTATCCAAGTATTGATTCAACGCACGTGAGTTTGATGAAGCCACTGACTCAGGATAAATTTCTTTCGGAACAACACCGTATTTTTCAAAGAGAGCAACAACCATATCCCATTGTCCCCCATCTTGTTGAGGTGTTTGAAGCAAGAATTTCAAACGGCGATCATCCATATCTACATTATCGATAATTTGCTCCATAAACCAATTTGACTTTTCGTATTTATCCCAAAAAAAAGTGTAGGCCTGTGACAGCTCAAAATTTTCCAGCTTGTACTGTCCAATCATTTTGTGACGGAAAGTGTTCAAGGCAGCAAACATCCAACAACGACCTGATTGTTTCTGATCAGTTACCTTATCCTGTGTCAAATCAACTGAAAACTCAGGAATATTATTTGCATGTGAACTGCGCACCTCAAGTGCATTGAGAAGTCCGTTCTTAGTTGCTGCATTTTCAACAGCACGAAATTTAGGATTTTCTGCAAAGTTGTTATAAAGTTTTTGTGTAAAATCTTGCGTAAGTGTCATTTAATTCCTCTCCATTTCTACATATTAATTTTATTATTGTAACTTTTTTATAGCAAAAAAGTCAGCTAATTGCAACTTATTCTAGATTGTTCAGAAAATTTATTAATGTCTGAGCAGACTTCCGCCCCGCTTCAATGATAAATTCATCAAATTTAACACTGGCATCATGACTCGCCGTATCTGAGATGGCGCGAATAATTACGAAAGGCTTCTTCATAGCAGTTGCTGCCTGCGCAACTGAGGCCCCTTCCATTTCAACGGCAAGAATATCAGGAAAATGTTTTTTGATTTCAGCAATACGACTTTCGCTAGCAATAAAGCTGTCTGAACTTGTAATCAATCCCACGATTGGAGAATCTATAACTTTCCTTAACTCTGATACAAAGTATTTACTGCTTTCAAAATATAGGGGTTGCTGAGCCATTTGACCATAGGCATAGCCAAAAGCTGTGACATCTACATCATGATAAGCCAATCTATCAGCGACAACAATATCACCAATTTTCAAACTGTGATTCACAGCCCCCGCGGAACCAGTATTGACAATAGCATCTACGTCAAAAATCTCAACAAGTAAGGTAACTGCTATAGCTGACATGACCTTACCAATACCTGATTGTATTAAAACAAGTTCATGACGTCCAATCGAACCTGTATGAAAAACATAGCCATGACGTGTTATTTTGCTGTCCTTGTCCAAACTTTCTACAAGTGTACGTAGTTCTTCTTCCATCGCACAAATGATTCCTAATTTCATCCTAAACCCCTCCTTTTATTTTCTTGAGTATCAAGTATAGCTACACTTCTATTATAGTACAAAATTTTAAAATAAACCTCACAATATAATGTGAGGCTTTAAGTTTTATTTTAAAAGTAATACCAGAAAAATAGCCCACCTATTCCAATGACGACAAGTAAGGTGATAAGAAGCCATTTATTTACACGGCTACTTCTTTTTTTCTGCTTTGCATTTTCAATACGACGACTTTTATAGACAGAATTCTTAGATAAATCACGTTCAAGCTTGTCATATTTTTCTGCAAGCTCTCTGTCATTTTCTAATTCTTCCTTTAGACTTCTCTCTAAACGTCTTCTTTTCCTCTCTGCCTCTTTAATGATATCATCTGTCAAAAGTGGTTTAGGCATCTAAATCTCCTTGCGTTTTCAGATTTTGAAGCTCCCAATACCACACAGACATGATTGTTTTGGCATCACAAATTTGCCCTTCTTCAATCATTATTTTTGCCTCATCTAATGTGACTTCAACCACTTCAAGAAACTCCCCTTCATCTTTAGGACGGGGATTTTCAAGCTTAGTAAGTCCACTTGGAAAATAAAGATATGTTTTTTCAGATGAAAATCCTGGTGTCCCATAAAAACTGCTAATCTCTACGAGTTGTTCTGCCGTATATCCCGTTTCCTCTTCTAGCTCACGTAAAGCTGCAGCTTTCGGATTATCCAACTCATTATCTTCTAATTTTCCTGCAGGAACTTCAAAAATAAATTTTTCAAAAGCTTTACGGTACTGTCCCACCAATATCAATTTATCATCAATTATCGGTGCGACTGCAACGCCACCGTTGTGAAAAACCAGTTCCCTTGTTCCCATCGTATCATCGGGCAAACTGACTAAGTCCTTCACAACTTGAAAGATTTGTCCGTGAAAAATTTGCTCACGAGACAAAGTAGGTTCTTCAAACTTCTTCTCGTCAAACTCTCGCATTTTTATCTCCGTTATCTTTATTTTTTCTTAAATTACTCCCCACGAAAATGCGGCAAGCGTCGTGCTGCTCCACTCTTCTCAACTTGACGTGAACGTCCAAGAGCAATACTCTCAGGGGCAACATCTTTGGTAATTGTTGAACCTGCCGCAGTCAAAGCGTTTTTACCAACACGTAGTGGAGCAACCAATGTTGAGTTCGAACCAATAAATGCAAAATCATCAATCTCTGTAGTGTATTTATTTTGACCATCATAATTTACTGTGATTGTCCCTGCACCAAAGTTGACTTTTTCCCCAACCGTTGCATTGCCAATGTACGTAAGATGACCCGCTTTTGTTCCTTTGCCAAGCGTTGATCCTTTGATCTCCACAAAGTTACCCACATGCACATTCTCACTCAACACAGTACCTGGACGCAGATGAGCATAAGGTCCAACATTGCTCATAATATTCATCTTGCTGCTTTCTATCCATGATGACCGCACTTCGCAATGCGAATGAATTTCTGAGTCTTCAATACGACTGCCACTTGTAATTAAGGTCTTCTTACCAATCACCGTATTACCCAAGATTTGCACATTAGGCTCAATGATGGTCTCTTCACCAATTTCGATATCCGCATCAATGTAAGTTGTTTCTGGGTCGATGAGTGTTACACCATTTAGCATGTGCTGATGATTGATACGGCGACGCATAATTTTTTCAGCTTGGGCTAGAGCAACACGATCATTTACCCCTAGACTTTCATCAAAATCTTTTAGTGTATAGGCCGCAATTGTCTTGCCTTGATTTTTGAAAATTTCAATGACATCTGTAAGGTAGTATTCACCTTGGGCATTGTCTGTCGTCAGATTTTTCAAAGCCGAGAAAAGTGCTCTATTGTCAAAAATGTAGGTTCCCGTGTTGATTTCTTGAATAGCTTGTTCTACTGTCGAAGCATCTTTTTGCTCTACAATCTTTTCAACAGAGCCATCTGAACTGCGGACGATACGCCCATAACCTGTTGGGTCAGGGGCAATGGCCGTTAAAATCGTTGCTGTTGCTTTTTGAGTCACATGATACTCAAACAACTTCTCCAAAGTTTCACCTGTGATGAGGGGTGTATCACCCGCGATAACCAAGGTTGCTCCTTCTTCATTTTCAAGTAAATCTGATGCAATACGTACAGCATGACCTGTTCCTAACTGTTCATCTTGTTTCACAAAACTTGTGCCTTTAGGAAGAGTTTCAATCACTTTATCTGCTTCGTGACCAACGATAACGATACGTTTCTCCATATCAACTTTGCTTACATTTTTTAATACATGACCAAGCATTGTTTTCCCAGCCACATTGTGAAGAACTTTCGGTAAAGATGATTTCATCCGCGTGCCTTTGCCCGCTGCTAGTACAATTGCAAATTTTTCCATTTTATGTGGCCTCCAAAACCTGTAAAATTTCTGATTTAATACACAATAAATTATATCATATTCTAAGAATATTTCTAATTATTGTCTTTACACCTCTGAATATGCTAAAATAAGAGAAGTTTTACGATAAAGAAAATGGAGATAAGATGAAAACAATTGGTTTTATAGGTGCCGGTAAGATGGCATCTGCTATCATTGCTGGACTTGATAAGTCAAATGTTCGTGTGCTTATTTCGGGTCGTGATTTGAGAAAAACTCAAGAACAAGCGGATAAATTAGGTGTCTTTGCTAGCCCCTCACACAGTGAACTTGTAGAGCAATCTGACCTCATCGTTATGGCGGTTAAACCTCAAATTTTACCTGACGTTATGGAAGAGATTTCCCCTCATTTTACCAAAGATAAAACACTTATTTCTATCGCAGCCGGCGTTGATCTAGAAGCACTTTCAGATATGTCTAAAACGTATGATTTTCCAATTATTCGTGTTATGCCTAATATCAATGCACAGATTCAGAAGTCAACTACCGCCATTGTACGTAATGAATATGTAAGTTCAGAAATCTATCAATTAACCCAAGACATTTTCTCTTCGATTGGTACGGTGCATGAAATCGCTGAAAAAGATTTCCCGGCCTTTACGGCCATTGCTGGTTCTAGCCCAGCTTATATTTACATGTTTGTTGATGCTTTGAGCCGTGCAGGAGTGCTTCATGGCATCCCTAAGGACCAAGCTACAAAGATTGTTGCGGAAACTGTTTCTGCTTCAGCTCAAATGATTCTTGAATCCGCTGAAGGACCATGGACGTTGGTCGACAAGGTCTCAAGCCCCGGAGGAACAACCGTTGCAGGTGTTGTTTCCTTGGAACAAAATCGTTTTGTAGCTACAGTAATTGATGCAATAACTGCAACAGTCGAAAAAGAGAATACTTTAAACTGAACCCTATCTTTGTATACCGGCATGTACACGAACGCACTTTTTGATGAAAGTTGGCCATTTTAACAGAACTTGTGCTCAGCTTTTTATGGTAAAATGATACGAGAGCTTTTCCTAATTTTTCCCATACATTTGTCGTGTCTTTGCACGAACTAAACTTGTAAAAATTATAAAAATAGTGTAAGATAGGAGAGTAGTTTTTTACAACTCATTCTTGGTTTTGCGTTTTGCCTACGTTCTACTCGGAATGAGCAACAAATAAAAAGGAGAAAAACTCATGGCAATTTCAAAAGAAAAGAAACAAGAAATCATCAAGCAGTATGCACGTACTGAGGGCGACACTGGTTCACCAGAAGTCCAAATCGCTGTTTTGACTTGGGAAATCAACCACCTTAACGATCATATTAAAGCACACAAAAAAGACCACGCAACTTATCGCGGATTGATGAAAAAAATCGGTCATCGTCGTAACCTTCTTGCTTACCTTCGTAAGAAAGATGTTCAACGTTACCGTGAACTCATCGCTTCACTCGGTCTTCGTCGTTAAGATTTTGGTTCTGTATAATCTGTGGTGGTAGATTAAAATCTA
>NZ_WIVG01000038.1 GCF_016758115.1 Lactococcus garvieae | reverse complement strand
TAGTCTTTTTTCTGTTGCACTTAAATTATAAATTCAAGGTAAAAAATGAGGCTGGGACAAAAGTAGAAATTTAACTGTTTTTGTCCAAAACTAAAAATTCAAAATCGCTCAACCACGACATTTTTAATGACCGTAATTGAGCGACTTTCCATTATTTTGGACTTTTGTCCCAGCCTCATAGAGTGTACAGAACCAGAAAAATCGTTATTTCTAACGCTTTTTCTTTTGCCCTTCAATCCATTTTTTTCGCTCATTGAGCGCCCATTCATATTTTCCTGTTGCATCCGGTTGAAAATAATCTGCTTTACGTAGCTTATCAGGAAGGTAATCCTGAGCTACCCAGTGTTCCGGAAAATTATGGGGATACTTGTATCCTTCACTTCTTCCCAAATCTTTAGCACCAGCGTAATGTCCATCTTGTAAATGTGGGGGGATAGGTAGGTTACCATATTTTCCTAAGTCTTCTATGGCAGTATCAAGAGCTACATAAGCAGCGTTGGACTTGGGAGAAAGCGCCAAATCAATAACGATATTTGCTAAAGGGATCCTTGCCTCGGGAAAACCTAATTTTTCTGCGGCTTGCAAGCCAAGCATAGTGTGTACCGCAGCATCAGGATTGGCTAGACCAATATCCTCATAGGCTATAACAGTTAAGCGACGTGCTAAACTTTGTAAATCTCCCCCTTCAATTAAACGGGCAGCATAGTGTAAACTTGCGTTTACATCAGAGCCGCGGATTGACTTTTGTAAAGCGCTGAGCAAATCGTAGTGGACATCGCCGTCTTTGTCAAAACTAAGCGCTTTACGCTGTAAAGAGTTTTCCATATCATCTAAAGTAACGTGATGTTTTTCAGAGGATAAAACAGCCAACTCTAAAGCGTTGTAAACTGCACGTAAATCTCCATTTGTTGCGTGAACGAGAAAATAGAGCGCATCATCATCTAAAGTGACTTGAAAATCAAAGCCCCGCTCTTTGTCTTCAAGGGCAAGGTTTACAGCGGACTGTAAATCATCACTTTCCAAAGGCTTGAGTTCAAAAATCTGAACCCGGCTTCGAATTGCGGGAACAACACTAAAGTAAGGATTTTCCGTAGTCGCACCAATGAGAATAATCTGCCCATTCTCCAGTAAAGGGAGGAGAAAATCTTGTTTAGGTTTGTCAAGACGATGGATTTCATCGAGAAGCAGGACCAGTTGACCAGAAAATTCAGCTTCTGCTGCTATTTCTTGTAATTTTTTCTTACTGTCAGTAGTTGCATTAAAACTCCGAAAGGCAGTGTTCATTGTTCCTGCAATTGCTGAAGCAATTGAGGTTTTACCTATACCTGGTGGTCCGTAAAGAATCATTGAGGTAAGGAGTTTTGTTTCCACCATTCGGCGAATAATTTTTTTAGGACCCACAAGGTGGGACTGACCAATGATTTCGTCAATATTACGTGGGCGCATTCGTCGTGCTAGGTTTTGATGAGTCATAATAAATAGCTTCTCCTTAGGGATTAGAGATAATAAGCGTAAATCAAACTGTCAACGTAAGTTCCATCGATGTAAAATTCCTTTCTCAGCTGCCCTTCAAGTATAAAGCCAAGACGCTCGTAGAGATGTAAAGCTTCGGGATTGCTTGACATAGCATTGATTGTGATTTTTTCATAATTTTCGGCACGTGCCTCACGGATGAGGTACTGGATAAGTTGGGTTGCGATACCCTTTCCTCGAGCTTCCTGAATAGTCATGATACCAAAAGTGAGGACATGAGCACCAAACTCTGACTTGTGACGTGGGCCGTAATCCAAGACACCTAAAATTTTTCCGTTTTCTTCAGCAAGGAGATAACGCGTACCTTTTAAGATTTTTTTCATAATTTTTTCCGCTGAACTGTTAATAATAAGCGGTGTGGATTTTAAAGTCCAGTTTTGATTTTCAAGACGTGCCACGATAGCGAAATCATGGGGTTCAATAGGTCTGATTTTCATAAGGTTCTCTCTAGAGATAATTTTTATTTCTGGTATAATTATAACAGAAAAGTATTCCAAAGTTGTAAGAAACTCAGATAATTCCTAGGGAGTTGTTGTCTTCCATGCGCAGCTTTAGTCGCAGAGGGAGCAGCAAACTGCAACAGAAAAAGAGGTGAAAAATGGCGAAATATGGTTTTTTAGACATTTTAGATGAAGAGCTAAGCAAAAATTTTAGTTATGATTTTGAGATAAATTGGGACAAACGTAATTTTGCAGTAGAAGTCAGTTTTTTGTTAGAAGCTGCTAATCCAGAAGGTGTGGTTCTTTTGGATGCAGATGGTGTGGAGTCAGAAGAAAATGTTCTTTATGAAGACACCATTATTTTTTATAATCCAAAAAAATCCAAGTTTTCAGAGGAAGATTACTTGGCAGGTATTGCTTATTCAGACAAAGGTTTGTCACGTGAATATATTGCTTACTTTGTTGAGTTTTTGCAAGAAACAGCAGATAAGGGACTTGATGCCCTGATGGATTTCTTAAGTTCAGAAGAAGAAGAGTTTATGCTTGAGTTCGAACAAGAAAAGTTTGAACAAGGCTTAGAGACTCTTGGAGAAACGACTTTCTTCAAGTATCCACGTTATTAATAGAAATTCAAGAGCAGAGGAAAGTAAAATGAACAATTGGAACAGCATCACCGTGAGTATCGTTCGGGCAGCAGAGGAGGCTATCGGTAATATTTTAGTTGAGGCAGGTTCAGCAGGTGTTGAAATCAAAGATAGCGCCGACTACCTTAATCACAAAGACCTTTTTGGTGAAATACTCCCGAAAGTAGAACAGTCAGAAATGATAGAAGTTACAGCTTACTACCCAGAAAGCTTGCCCATCACAGAGTTGAAGTCAGATATCGAACAAAAGATAAGTGCTCTAGCTGGAAGTTTTGATGTGACGAATGTGACAGTAAAAACAAATAATCTTGCGGAGCAAGGCTGGGCGGATGCATGGAAAAAATATTTTGAACCAGCACGCATCACCCACGATTTGACGATTGTCCCAAGGTGGACAGATTATACACCTCAATCATCAGTAGAGAAGTTGATTCGTCTTGATCCAGGCATGGCTTTTGGTACGGGTACGCACCCTACAACAAAAATGAGTCTCTATGCCTTGGAGCAAATTATTCGAGGTGGGGAAACTGTATTGGACGTAGGTACAGGCTCTGGTGTACTGTCTGTTGCCAGTGCCTATCTGGGAGCGAATGATATTTATGCCTATGATATCGATGAGATTGCTGTTCGTGTGGCACGTGAAAATATCGCACTCAATCCCAGTACAGAGAGAATTTCTGTTTCGTCTAACAACCTATTGGAAGGGATTAATCACCAAGCAGATGTTATTGTGGCTAACATCTTAGCTGATATTCTCGTTTTGATGATCGAAGATGCTTTTCACTTAGTTAAAGACGAAGGTTATCTAATTATGAGCGGTATTATTGCGGACAAAGCAGATCAAGTTATCCAAACCGCGGAGAAGGCTGGGTTTTTCCTCGAGACACGTATGAGTCAAGGGGAGTGGAACTGTGTGATTTTCAAGAAAACAGAAAACCGTGAAGGAGTAATTGGCGGCTAAGTCATGGCGAATCAGTATTTTATATTTAAAAATCAGCCAGAAATAGGCACAGTATTCACTATCGAAAACAAAGCAGCTGCGCATCATATTTTTACAGTTATGCGTGCCAATGCTGGGGAAAAGCTACAGCTCGTCTTTGAAGAAGGACAGGTGGGTTTGGCCGAGGTGGTTTCGAGTGGAGAAAAAACAGTTCGCCTTTTAGAAATCTGCGATATACAAACGGAACTCCCGATTCAAGTAACAGTGGCTGTGGGTTTTCCGAAGGGAGATAAACTAGAATTTATCAGTGAAAAGGCAACAGAACTCGGTGTAAGCAGCATTTGGGCTGCGCCATTTAAATGGTCTGTGGCGAGATGGGATGCTAAAAAACGTTTAAAGAAAAAAGAAAAGTTGGATAAAATCGTCCTAGGAGCGGCAGAGCAATCTCAGCGTCAAATTCTCCCAGAGGTCCGCTTTTTTGAAAAATTCTCTGCGCTTGTTGCAGAGTTTTCTCAGTTTGATCAAGTGCTGATTGCTTATGAAGAGACAGCTAAAAAGGGAGAGCAGTCGATGTTTGCCCAAAGCGTTGCCGACTTGCAAGCCGGACAAAAAATTCTTTTAGTTTTTGGACCGGAAGGCGGTATTGCACCGGAAGAAATAGCTTTGTTTGAGGAAGCCGGAGCAAAACTTGTTGGATTAGGACCACGTATCATGCGGGCAGAGACAGCACCATTATATGCATTAGCTGCTCTATCAACTTATTTTGAACTCTTAAAATAAAACGAACAAAAGGATAGAAATTCTTGTTTTAGGAATTAAAAGGTTAATTTTCTTACCTTAAATATGGTAAAATAGTAAAAATACATTAAAGGAGGAAAGTGGAGCTACTTCACAGTAAATAAAATATGCCTTCAGAACCAAATTTTACAGGAGACCAAGTGGTTAAGCTTGCCTCCACATATATGAATGAAAAAGATGTATTACTGGTGCGTAAGGCTTTAAAGTGTGCTTCTATAGCGCATGCGGAGCAATATCGTGCGAGTGGAGAACCTTATATCATTCATCCGATTCAAGTCGCAGGAATTTTGGCTAAGTTACAGCTTGATGCAGCCACTGTATCGGCAGGTTTTTTGCATGACGTTGTTGAGGACACAAACTTTATACAAGCAGACTTAGAGGAGTTATTTGGCTCAGAAATAGCGAATATTGTTGATGGTGTAACCAAGCTTGGTAAAGTAGAATATAAATCGCATGAAGAGCAGCTTGCAGAGAATCACCGTAAAATGCTCATGGCTATGAGCAAAGATATTCGTGTCATTTTGGTTAAACTTGCAGATAGACTTCACAATATGCGTACGCTGAAAAACCTCCGTCCCGATAAGCAGAAACGTATCTCGAGTGAAACGATGGCTATCTATGCACCGCTTGCGCATCGTTTAGGTATCGGGAGCATTAAATGGGAACTTGAAGATTTATCTTTCCGCTACCTCAATGAAACAGAATTTTACCGTATTCGTGGTTTGATGAATGAAAAACGTGCGACACGTGAAAATTTAGTTTCCGAGGTCATTGAGAAGCTAAACGAGCGCATGGAGGGTGCCAACGTTGATGCTGAAATTTACGGTCGTCCGAAACATATTTATTCAATTTACCGTAAAATGCATGACAAGAAAAAACGTTTCGATGAAATTTATGACTTAATTGCTATTCGGTGCTTGACAGACTCGACAAGTGATGTTTACACTACTCTCGGTTACATTCACGACTTGTGGAAGCCAATGCCGGGACGTTTCAAGGATTATATAGCAAACCCTAAAGCCAACGGTTACCAGTCAGTTCACACAACAGTTTACGGTCCTAAGGGACCAATGGAGTTCCAAATTAGAACGCATGAAATGCATCAAATAGCGGAATACGGGGTAGCTGCGCACTGGGCATATAAGCAAGGGCGTAAATCTAAAGTTGATGTTCATGAGATTTCTGAAACTCTCAACTGGATTAATGAGCTGGTAGAGTTGCAGGAACAGTCAGGAGATTCAGCGGAAGAATTTGTAAAGGCTGTTCAGGAAGACATTCTAGGGGATAAGATTTACGTCTTTACCCCAACAGGTGCTGTACAAGAATTGCCAGCAGGATCTGGACCTATTGATTTTGCTTATGCTATCCATACACAAGTTGGTGATCATGCAGTAGGAGCAAAGATTAATGAGCGGATGCAGCCACTCAACTATGTACTTAAAACTGGTGATAAGGTTGAGATTATCACATCAAAAACGTCATTTGGTCCGAGTCGAGATTGGATTAAGCTTGTTAAAACTAACAAGGCCCGCAATAAGATAAAACAGTTTTTCAAGAGTCAAGATAAAGAGCTCTCTATTCATAAGGGGCGTGAAATGCTGCAAGCGGAGCTGGCAGAAAATGGCTTTACACCTAATCAATATTTAGATAAAAAGCATCTGGATGAGGTTCTTGAAAAGTTAAGCTATCGTGACAGTGAAGCATTATTTGCAGCAGTAGGTTTTGGTGAAATATCGGCAACTTCAGTTTTCAATCGGTTGACAGAAAATGAACGGCGAAAGGTTGAAAAAGAAAAACTTAAAGCCGAATCAGAGCAACTGATGAAGGGTGAAGTTAAACGCGAGAACAAAAACAAAAACGTCATGAAAATTCGCCATGACGGAGGCGTGAGCGTTTCCGGTGTTGACAGCATGTTGATTCACATCAGTAAATGTTGTAATCCTGTTCCTGGCGACAAGATTGTTGGCTATATTACTAAAGGTCGAGGTGTTTCTGTACACAGAGAAGACTGTAAAAATGTTCGAGGTCAAGAAGATTATGAGAAACGTCTGATTGACGTTGAGTGGGATGACTCTCAGCATTTGACTAAAGAATATGTGGCAAATATTCATGTCTATGCTTTTAATCGTCCGAATTTGCTCAATGACATTGTTCAAGTATTGTCCAATACAACAAAGAGCCTAATTTCAATAAACGCTCATCCAACAAAGGATCGTAAGATGGCTAACATTAACCTGTCGATTGGCATAAAAAATCTTTCGGACCTCACTTTGATTGTTGATAAAATTAAAATGACACCAGATGTTTACAGCGTAAAGCGAACAAATGGCTAATGAAGTATAAAAAGATAAAAGAAATCTATCCATTGGATAGTTTTTTTTGATAAAATAAAATTATGAAAATAGTAATTCAAAGAGTGAAGGAAGCTTCAGTTAAAATAGAAGGTGAAATCAGAAATCAAATTAAGCAAGGACTCTTGCTTCTTGTGGCAGTAGAGGATGCGGATACTGAATTTGACCTTGATTACGCTGTCCGTAAGATAAGTAAAATGCGCATCTTTTCAGATGAGGCTGGTAAGATGAATTTTTCTGTTCAAGATATTCATGGTGAGGTCTTGTCCATCTCGCAATTCACGCTTTATGCAGATATACGCAAAGGAACTCGTCCAAGCTTTTCTCAGGCAGGGCATCCTGCTTACGCAGAGACTATGTATCTTAAGTTTAATAAAAAGCTTAACAGCATTGTACCTACCAAGTCGGGAGAATTTGGAGCAGATATGGACATAACTCTTGTTAATGATGGGCCTGTAACAATACTTATAGATACAAAGAATGCGCGTAAGTAGATTAAGTCAGGAGGAAGTTGTGACTTTCAAAAATATAATATTCGACCTTGGGGGAGTACTTCTTGATTTAGATTTTAAAGGAATGAACAGGAAATTTCAGAACCTTGGGATTCAAGACTTTGAAAAGTATTTCACTTTAAAGAAGCAGTCGAGTTTTTTTGAAGAGCTAGAGTTGGGTTTGCTTACGCCAGCTGAGTTTTGTGAACGCCTGAGACAAGAAAGTCAACTAGATTTAGAGGACAGAGTAATTGAAGAAGCTTGGAATTTGCTCTTAAAGGACTTCAACAGGGAGCGTATGCGCTATCTTGAGAAACTTTCAAAAAAATATAAGATTTTCCTGTTTTCAAATACGAATAGTATACATGCCCAATGTTTTGAGCAAAAATGCTTGGAGCAAATGGGGAGAAGTTTAGAATCTTATTTTGAAAAAGTTTTTTACTCGCATGGTTTACACCTAAGGAAGCCTGATAAAGAGTCTTTCTTAGAAGTTTTACACTTGGCTGGTTTACAGGCTTCGGAAACTCTGTTTATTGATGATAATGCTGCAAATATAGCGGGTGCTCAAGAGAGTGGCCTGCAAACAATTCATCTCCAAAGCCCTCAGACCATCTTGGACCTAGAACTTGGCTTGTAAAAGAGAAAAAGTATAGCCCAAAATCCCTTGAGGAAGCTTTGGTTTTTTAGACTGGCTAAATCTCGTTAAATAGTATAAAATTTATAAAAGCTAAATATTTTGCTAGGAGTATCATATCGGTTATGTTTTATACATTTTTACGCGGTTTAGTTCGCTTTTTGCTTTTTATCTTCAATGGTAAAGCCCAATATCACCATACGGAACGTATCCCAGATAAGTCCGAGAACTACATTTTAGTTGCGCCACATCGCATGGTCTTGGATCCTGTTTATTTGGCTTTTGCAACGCGTCCAAAGCAATTTATCTTTATGGCAAAAAAAGAACTTTTTAAAAATCCTTTTTTTGCTTGGTGGATAAAAAAATGTGGTGCCTTTCCTGTGGACCGTGAAAATCCGGGACGTGAAGTTATCCAATATCCAGTGAAGATGCTGAAAAAGTCAGACAAGTCTCTCATTATGTTTCCAACTGGTTCACGTCATTCAAGCGAATTAAAAGGTGGTGTGACCATCATTGCTAAGATGGCTAAAGTTCGCATTGTTCCAGCTGTCTATCAAGGTCCTTTATCAATGAAAGGCATTTTCAAACGTGAGAAAGTACAGTTGAATTTTGGTGAGCCTATTGACATTTCAGATATTAAAAAAGCAAATGCCGAAGGAATTGAAGAAGTGAATCGCCGCTTAGAAGCCGCTTTTGCGCAGCTTGATAAAGAAATCGACCCGAATTACAAATACATTGCGGAATGATACAAAAGTATTTTGAAATTTATGTTATCTATTGGAAAAAACCTTTAAAAATGCTAAAATAGGGGAAATATCCCTTTAGGATAGTAACGGAGAATACATGTCAAATATTATTAAAAAGTTAGTGGAGAACGACAAAAAAGAGCTGAAAAAGCTACACAAAATGGCTCAAAAAGTCGAATCATACGAAGAAGAAATGGCTGCCCTTCCAGATGCGCAGTTGCAAGCAAAAACAGAAGAATTTAGAAAACGTGCGGCAGCAGGCGAAAGCCTTGATGATATGTTGTACGAGGTTTTTGCTGTCTGTCGAGAAGCAGCCAAACGTGTGCTGGGACTTTTCCCTTTCCACGTGCAAATTATGGGGGGGATTGTACTCCACAATGGTGACGTTCCTGAGATGCGTACCGGTGAAGGTAAAACCTTAACAGCAACTATGCCTGTTTATTTGAATGCTATTTCTGGTAAAGGAGTGCACGTTGTTACAGTCAATGAATATCTGACAACACGTGATGCTACTGAAATGGGTGAGCTTTATAATTGGCTCGGTTTGACAGTAGGGTTGAACCTTAACTCTAAGTCGCCAGAAGAAAAACGTGAAGCTTACAATTGCGACATCACTTATTCAACGTCATCAGAGCTTGGTTTCGACTACTTACGTGATAACATGGTTACGCGCTTTGAGGATATGGTACAGCGCCCACTTAATTATGCACTTGTCGATGAAGTAGACTCAATCTTGATTGATGAAGCGCGTACGCCGTTGATTATTTCAGGACAAGCGGAGGGCTCCTCTGCACTTTACTACCGTGCAGACCAGTTTGCTAAAACTCTGATTGGTCGTGAGGCCTATGAAGAGGGAGATGATTACAAGATTGATTTGCAATCTAAGACCATTTCACTTACAGATGAAGGTATAGACAAAGCTGAGCGTTTCTTTGATATTGAAAATCTCTATGATATGGAAAATGTTGCTTTGACTCACTTTGTGGACAATGCACTTCGCGCTAATTACATCATGCTTCATGATATTGACTACATGGTTGATGATCAACAAGAAGTATTGATTATCGACCAGTTTACGGGTCGTACGATGCCAGGTCGTCGCTATTCAGACGGTTTACACCAAGCGATTGAAGCAAAAGAAGGGGTGCCAATTCAAGATGAATCTAAGACAATGGCTTCCATCACTATTCAAAACTACTTCCGTATGTATAAAAAACTGGCAGGGATGACAGGGACAGCTAAAACAGAGGAAGAAGAATTTCGTGAAATCTATAATATTCAAATTATCCCAATTCCTACCAATCGTCCAATACGTCGTGTAGACCATCCAGATTTGCTTTATCCAACGATTGAATCAAAATTAAATGCTGTTTTGGACGACGTGAAAAAGCGTCATTCTGAAGGTCAGCCTATTTTGATTGGTACAGTTGCCGTAGAAACATCAGAAGTCATCTCGAAAAAATTGGTTGAAGCCAAAATTCCTCATGAGGTTTTGAATGCTAAAAATCACTTCCGTGAAGCACAAATCATTATGAATGCTGGACAGCAAGGCGCAGTAACGATTGCGACCAACATGGCCGGTCGTGGTACTGATATTAAGCTTGGTCCTGGAGTTAAGGACCATCCGAATCCAGAGTATCAGGGGCTCGCAGTCATTGGTACGGAACGACATGAGAGCCGACGTATTGACAACCAGCTCCGTGGCCGTTCTGGGCGTCAAGGGGATGCTGGTGTCTCTCAGTTTTATCTTTCGCTTGAAGATGACTTGATGAAACGTTTTGGTTCTGAGCGTGTTTCGGCCTTTCTTGACCGCATGCGTATAAGTGGAGATGATGCTGTAATTAAATCAGGTTTGATTACACGCCAAATCGAAGGTTCACAGAAACGTGTTGAAGGAAACAACTACGATTCACGTAAGCAAGTTTTGCAATATGATGACGTTATACGTGAGCAGCGTGAAGTTATTTATGCACAGCGCCATGAAGTAATTGTGGCAACTGAGGATATGACTCCTGCGCTATATGGTATGTTCAAGCGTACTATTGATCGCCAAGTTGATGGTCATGCAGCAGCAGCCGATCTGAAAGAAGAAGCAAACTTACTTAATCTCTATGAAACAATTGAGAACACGATGCTTTCTGCAGATGCATTTAGTCTGTCTGATCTCCAAGGCAAGAGTGTACAAGAAATTAAAGATTTCCTCTTTGAAAAAGTCAAAGAACATTATGCTAGCCAAATGGAACGCTTGGGAGAAGAAGGCCGTCAAATTGATTTTCAACGTGCAGTTATTCTTCGTGTGGTAGATAATAACTGGTCTGAGCATATTGATCACCTTGATCAAATGCGTCAATCAGTAGGTCTTCGCGGATATGCGCAAAACAATCCGATTGTTGAATATCAAGAAGAATCTTACAAGATGTTTAACAACATGATTGGTGCGATTGAATTTGAAGTGACACGTTTGATGATGAAAGCTCAAATTCACCCGCAAACGGCAGTTCAAGAGCAAACACCACGTGTAACTGTAACAGCTTCACAAGCAAACATGACAAATGTGAGTCAGGCTTCTGCAGAAGAAATTGACTTTAGCAAGGTAGGGCGTAACGACATGTGTCCTTGTGGTTCAGGTAAAAAATATAAAAATTGTCACGGTCGCGTTTACACAGCTTAGTCAAAAAAGTGATAAAATAGATGAAACACCCTGGTTTAGGGTGTTTGTTTTTGTAGGTTTGCAACGCATAAAAGATTAATAAGTTGAAAGGAGAAAGATGTCTTTCAAAATAATAAGCCCAGAGATAAATGTTGATGTGGTCAAAATGTTGAGCCACCTTGATAACGATCAACATAGGCGAAAAGAAGCGAGAGATAGAGAGTTGGAATCAATCATCAAAGGTGATGACCAAAGACTTTTATTAATCATTGGTCCCTGCTCTTCTGATAATGAAGAGGCAGTCCTCGAATATGCGCATCGTTTGGCAAAGCTTCAAGAAGAAGTAAAAGATAAAATATTTATGGTTATGCGTGTTTATACAGCAAAACCACGGACAAATGGGGAAGGTTATAAGGGACTTATTCATCAGCCTAATGCTTTGGGAAAAGCAGATCTGATCAATGGCATACGTATGGTCCGAGACTTGCACTATAAGGTGATTACACAAACAGGTTTGACAACTGCAGATGAGATGCTTTATCCGGAAAATCTCCCTTTGGTAGATGATTTGGTTTCTTATTATGCAGTGGGCGCGCGCTCTGTGGAAAATCAACAACACCGGTTTGTAGCTTCGGGGATAGATGCCCCAACAGGCATGAAAAATCCAACATCTGGAAATATCAAAGTGATGCTTAATGGGATATATGCAGCACAGCATGAGCAAGATTTTCTCTTTGGTCGTGCAGAGGTACAAACTCAGGGAAACCCATTAGCACACGCTATTTTACGCGGAGGACAAGATGAGTATGGTAAGAATATCCCCAACTACTATACAGATAATCTGCAAGAAGTTATCGAAAACTATGAAAAAATGGGGTTGAAACATCCGTTTATCATTGTGGACACGAATCATGATAACTCTGGGAAAAAATATATGGAGCAGATTAGGATTGTCCGGCAAACTTTAGTTAACCGTGATTGGGATGAAAAAATCCAGCGTTATGTTCGTGGATTTATGATTGAATCTTATCTGGAAGATGGTCGTCAAGATACTCCTGAAGTATTTGGAAAATCTATCACAGATGCTTGTTTAGGCTGGGAAAAAACAGAAAAGTTAATCCACGAAATTTATGAGGCAGAAAGACGCGAAGTTTAGAATTAAAATGAAAAAGATTGAATGATAAATATAATTTAATGGAATAATCATTGCAAACCTTTTCACTTTATAGTATAATGTAATAGTATAGATATGCTGAACAAAGCGGCATCATCGAATAAAATTTGAAATAAGGAGATTCCAAAATGGCATCTAAAGAATTCCACATCGTTGCAGAAACTGGTATCCACGCACGTCCAGCTACACTGCTCGTTCAAACAGCTTCTAAATTCACTTCAGAAATTAACCTTGAATACAAAGGTAAATCTGTAAACCTTAAGTCAATTATGGGTGTTATGTCACTCGGTGTTGGTCAAGGTGCTGATGTAACTATCACTGCTGAAGGTGCTGATGCTGACGACGCATTGAACACAATCGCTGAAACAATGGTGAAGGAAGGTCTTGCTGAATAATGACAACTATGCTTAAAGGTATCGCTGCATCATCAGGTGTAGCCGTAGCAAAGGCATACTTGCTTGTTCAACCTGACTTGTCATTTGAGACAGTTACTGTTGAGAATATCGAAAATGAGGAGGCTCGTCTTGAAGCAGCACTTGCTGCTGCTCAAAGCGAGCTTCAAATTATTAAAGATAAAGCAGTAGATAGCCTCGGAGAAGAAGCCGCAGCCGTATTTGATGCACACATGATGGTCCTTGCAGATCCAGATATGACCGCTCAAATCAAAGCTACTATTGAATCTAAAAAAGTTAATGCTGAAGCAGCCCTTAAAGAAATCACTGACATGTTCATTGCTATCTTTGAAGGCATGGAAGACAATGCTTACATGCAAGAACGTGCTGCCGATATTAAAGACGTTACAAAACGTGTAATGGCAAACCTTCTTGGTGTGAAATTGCCAAGTCCAGCTTTGATTAACGAAGAAGTAATCATTGTTGCTGAAGACTTGACACCGTCAGATACTGCACAGCTTGACAAGAAGTACGTTAAAGCCTTTGTTACAAACATTGGTGGACGTACATCTCACTCAGCAATTATGGCACGTACGTTGGAAATCCCAGCTGTATTAGGTACAAATAATATTACTGAACTTGTTTCTGAAGGTCAACTTATGGCTGTGTCAGGCTTAACAGGTGAAGTTGTTCTTGATCCAACTCCAGAGCAACAAAGCGAGTTCCATGCAGCTGGTGAAGCTTATGCTGCACAAAAAGCTGAATGGGCTGCTCTTAAAGATGCTGAAACGGTTACAGCTGATGGCAAACACTTTGAGTTAGCTGCCAACATTGGTACACCTAAAGATGTTGAAGGTGTTAACGACAATGGTGCGGAAGCCATTGGACTCTACCGTACAGAGTTCCTCTATATGGATGCTCAAGACTTCCCAACGGAAGAAGATCAGTACGAAGCTTACAAAGCAGTTCTTGAAGGCATGAATGGTAAACCAGTCGTTGTCCGTACAATGGACATCGGGGGTGACAAAACATTGCCATACTTTGACTTGCCAGAAGAAATGAACCCATTCTTGGGTTGGCGTGCTTTACGTATCTCACTCTCTAATAGTGGTGATGCAATGTTCCGTACGCAACTTCGTGCACTTCTCCGTGCATCAGTTCATGGTACACTCCGTATCATGTTCCCAATGGTTGCATTGGTTACGGAATTCCGTGCTGCTAAGAAAATCTACGATGAAGAAAAAGCTAAATTGATTGCCGAAGGTGTTCCAGTAGCTGAAAATATCGAAGTAGGTATCATGATCGAAATTCCAGCAGCAGCGATGTTGGCTGATCAATTTGCAAAAGAAGTCGATTTCTTCTCAATCGGTACAAACGATTTGATTCAATATACAATGGCAGCAGACCGTATGAATGAGCAAGTTTCGTATCTTTACCAACCTTACAACCCATCTATCCTTCGCCTTATCAACAATGTTGTTAAAGCAGCACATGCAGAAGGCAAATGGGCTGGTATGTGTGGTGAAATGGCCGGCGATCAAACTGCCGTTCCACTTCTCATGGGTATTGGACTTGATGAATTCTCAATGTCAGCAACATCAGTTCTTCAAACACGTTCATTGATGAAACGTTTGGATTCGAAGAAAATGGAAGAACTTTCCAACAGAGCTCTTACAGAATGTGCAACAATGGAAGAAGTTGTAGCTCTGGTTGAAGAATATACAAAATAATAAGATAAAAGCTGGGACAAAAGTTAACCAATTTTACCAGCTCTACGAAAAAACGCTCAAATGGCATTTTCCAGTTCCATTTTGAGCGTTTTTTGTTTTAAGCTTTCAAAACCTACTGTACAACATAAAAAAGCCTTAAGAGGCTTTTAAAATTAGAAAGGGAGTCCTTTAGAGAACTTACCAAGTTTTTGTTCAGTTGTCTTTTCTATTTGAGTCAGGGCATCATTTACAGCATCTGCAACGAGGTCCTGTAAGGTTTCAGGATCTTCCGGATCAATAACATCAGATTTTATTGTGAGGTTGGTCAATTTACGATCGCCAGAAAATTCAGCAGTTACTAAATCTTGCGCCGATTTCCCTAAAAAGGTTGTGCTAGCAATTTCTTCTTGAGCAGCCTGCATTTGTTTTTGTAACTTTTGAGCCTGCTTCATCATATTTTTCATATTCATCATGGTAGTTCTAATCTCCTTACTTCCAGACATGTAGAGGTATTTTTTCAGATGTCATTAATTATACCATTTTTATGGCTGATTTTGAAGTTGGATGTGGGCATGTTTCAAGAAATGATAGTCTTAGCTTTTTTAGGGAAAAGAAAAAACGTCTAGATAATAGACGTTTAGTGAGATGCGGAAGGCGGGACTTGAACCCGCACAGCCAAGATAGGCCACAGGATCCTTAATCCTGCGCGTCTGCCAATTCCGCCACTTCCGCGAATTGGTACCTTAATATAGTACCATTTTGCTAAAGAGAATGCAAGAATAAACTGTAATTCGTTACGCTAAAGATGTGAAGCTCATTTCTATGGAAAAGTAGATATTTTAGCGGAGGGAAGTAATTTTGTACAGTTTTAGGATGGAACAGCAGGGAAGCTATCCCCTGCTCCTATAATATTTTCAAGAAGTTATCGTGACAGCTTATCTTTGATCAGCTATCGCAAAGGTTATAAACCATTATATTTTTTTAGAAATTTTTCAATTGTTTGCTGATAAAGGGACGGATTTGTCTCGAAAGCTTTGGCGTGTGCTGCTCCTTTGATAAGGAGCATTTCCTTTGGTGTGCCTGCTTTAACGGCTTTATAATTATCATAGAGCATAGCTGTTGGCACATAGGTGTCAGAATCTCCGTGGATGAGGAGGATGGGACGTTTGTTTTCAGAAAGAGCTTGAGTTGCGCTGGCTTCTTTTAAAAACCAACCTTGACGTACTTTATTCATGGCTGAGAGGCTGTAAACAAGGGGGAAGGGCGGAATATTATATGTAGATTTAGCTTGATAGGTTATTTCAGACCAAGCATCGCTATAACCACAATCTTCAATGATGCTATTCACAGAATCTGGGAGTTCTTCTTGATTGGAGGCCATCATGACAGTTGCTGCGCCCATGGAAAGTCCGAACAAAGTAATGTTAGTCTTAGGATTTTCATCAGTCAATTTCTTGGCCCAGGCTATAACATCTTTTTTATCATGGAAACCGTAGGTAATGAGCTGTCCTTCTGAGTCTCCTGCAGCACGATTGTCCGGTAGGAGTACATTGTATCCTAGTTCGTGGAAAAGTTGTCCATATTGGCGCATGGTTTCTTTGCTTTGACGAAAGCCATGAACAACGATGACGGTTTTATTTGTTTTTTTCTCTGCAGGAACATACCAGGCTTTGAGTTTGAGTCCGTCATTTTTTATTGTAAGGTCTGTTTTTTCCAGTTGATCAAATTTTTTGACAAGAGGAAAATTTTTACTTGAAGATTCAACTTGACTGGTCGGGATATCGTTTCGAACATATGCAATGTTATAAAAATAAAAGGTAGCCCCCAAGTCAATAAGGAGTAATAGAGCTACAATACTGGAGCTCCAAATAGTTAGTTTTTTCTTTGTACTTTTTTTCATCTGCATTATTATACCAAATTTTGAGTAAAAAAATCACCGTATGATTTGATTTGTTACAGCTTGATTGGAAGAGATATGAATCACAGAGTGAGGCGTATATCAAAAAACTCCCTACAAGAACCAATAAGTGTGCAGGGAGGAAAGGCAGCAGTTAGGAATCAAAGGGGATTGATTCAGGGAACCGTTGTGTTTAGGGAAGCAAAATGAAGTACATTTTATCGGCTCTCTGGTTAAGGCTGTCTTTTATTTACTTCCATTCTAGCATGACTTGTTTTCTCTTAGTAGCGATATGCAAGAATACTCAACTTTGAAAAGCGCTTTCATGAAGAGGGGTGACTTTTCCTCTAGTTTGTGTTAAAATAGTGGAGATAATTTTTAGTATGGGAGAGAGTGGCTTGGCTATAAAAAAGACCTATCGTGTGAAACGCTCGAAAGATTTTGAACAAATATTTTTAGCGAAAAATAGCTTTGCCAACAAGAAATTTATTATATATAAACTTTATGCTGAGCAACAGCATTTTCGTATAGGAATCTCGGTAAGTAAAAAAATCGGAAATGCTGTTACAAGGAACCGTGTGAAACGCTTAATAAGGCATGCAGTTGCCGAATTTTCATCACATTTAGAAGGTGAAGATTTTGTTGTCATTGCACGCCCAGGCGTAGAAAAACTCAGTTTTAAAGAAGTAAAAAAGAATCTCAAACATGTATTGAAATTATCTAAAATTTATAAAGATGGAGAAAAGGATTGAAAAAGAAAATAACTTTGCTTTCAATAGCAAGTGCTTCTTTACTCTTATTGGCTGCCTGTGGGCGCTCTGAAGTCACACAACATTCAACAAGCTTTTGGGAACAGATAGTTTATGGATTCGCTCAGGTCATTCGTTTCTTGTCATTTGGTGGCATGACAGCCGTTGGCATTATTTTATTCACCTTGATTATTCGTGTGGCACTTCTGCCTTTAATGAATATTCAAATTAAGTCAAGCCAAAAAATGCAGGAAATTCAGCCTGAAATAAAAAAAATACAAGCGAAGTACCCAGGTAAAGATGTGGATTCTCGGCGTAAGGTTCAGGAAGAAACTCAGGAACTTTATGCTAAAAACAAAGTTAATCCTTACGCAGGTTGTCTACCTCTTTTGATTCAAATGCCAATATTATGGGCTTTGTATCAAGCATTGACACGGGTTGATTTCCTAAAGCATGGTACTTTCCTCTGGTTTAATATTGGAGACAAAGATCCGACTTACATTTTGCCAATTTTGGCAGCGCTATTTACTTTTGCTAGCTCATGGTTAACAATGAAAGCGGCACCTGAAAAAAATGCAATGACGAGTACGATGACATTTCTTATGCCAGTGATGATTTTTGTTTTTGCTATCAATGTTGCAAGTGGTGTTGCGCTTTATTGGGTAGTGTCAAATGGTTTCCAAGTGCTACAAACGATGCTCATTGCTAATCCTTTTAAGATAATTGCAGCGCGAGAAGCTAAGGTGAAAGCAGAAAAGGATAAGGTAAAAGCGCGTGAAAAAGCATTGAAGAAAGCTTTGAAAAATAAGAAGTAAAATCAGGAGATAGGAGTTTTAAATCATGACTATTTTTACTGGAAGAACAGTTGAAGAGGCAATAGAACGCGGTTTATACCGATTGGGTCTAAAACGTGAAAATGTGCATATTCATGTGAAACAAAAAGAAAAACGTGGTTTTCTAGGTTTTGGAAAAAAACGAGCACTTGTAGATATAGAAGAAATCAAGGAAGAAACCATTCGCAAAGCGGATCGTTTGGCTGAACGCGGGATTGATGCTGTTGACCTTGGTGTACCTAAGGCACAATCAGCCATGGAAGCTACGCTTGAGTTGAGTCAGATTGTCAAGGCTGTACGTGCAGCTGAGAAAGAGCAGAAGGGTGAGCTTACAGCTGAGGAGCGTGAAGTTATCATTGAAGAGGTCAAGGCGGATCTTGCGCAAAGTAAGGAAGCTGTTGCAGAAGTTGAAATTCCAGAAAAAGTTAGGCAAAAAGCAAAAGATTTGCCCTTGGGGTTAACAGATGAAGAGTCAGACTTTGCCGATAAAATTTCCACCTATCTGACAAATATTACATCTGAGATGGGGATAGCTATCACTGTAAACGTTGTAAAGGAAAGTTCACTTATCGTTTTCAACCTTAATTCCAATCAAGATGCACTCCTTATTGGCAAACATGGCAAGATTTTACAAAGTTTACAAACCTTAGCTAAAGCTTATGCAAACAGTATCCTAAGTACACGTGTAAACATCGCTGTAAACGTTGGTGATTATCATGAAAAGCGTAAAGCATATATTACAAGCTTGGCGCATCGTGCCGCAGAACGTGCACGTGCTGGGGAAACAGTGTATATTAACGACTTGCAATCTAACGAACGCAAGATTGTGCATACTATCATTTCGAAGGAAGACGGTGTTTCAAGCCACTCTGACGGTAGCGAATACAATCGTTATATTACAGTGACAAAAGAAATTTGACATTTGAGAGTATTTAGTGTAGAATATTTTAGTATGCTTTAAGCACAGAAATGAAAGAAAGGAACACCGCAAGAACGGTGGAGCTACTTTCCCAAGTGAAGTAGCCCAGGGATTTAATAAATGAAACGTACTTACCAACCGCATAAAAAACCTCGTAAGACTACTCACGGATTCCGTGCACGCATGGCAACTAAAAACGGTCGTCGTGTACTTGCAGCTCGTCGTCGTAAAGGACGTGCTTCACTTACAGTTTAATTGTAAAAAAATATTCCTGCCGGCTGGCAGGTTTTTTAGTTCTGCCAACTCTGCGGTAATGTTTGCTAAAAATGATTCACAAGATTCACAGCATAAAAGTTGTCTTTGACAGCTTTTTAATTTTTCATCTGAAACACGGTTTGTAGAAAGAGGAAGATATTGTGCCTCTCCTTGCTCAAGCAAAAGATATGGTAACAAAAGCAGCTTAAAGTTAAGCGTTTACTTTTATTGTGCTATAATGAATCTATGGAATGGAGTAATAAATACGCACAGTAAATAAGAGAAAAAAAGGTTTCAGAAGTACAGACTAACCAAAAAATTAACCAAGCAGCGAAAGAAGTGTGTGAATGAATAAAAGTTATAAAATAAAGGATTGCTGAACTTTAGAAGTTTAGTAATTTTTTACTTTGTAGCTTTTGTAAAAGTTAGTCCACGATAAGTTGTGTATTTGATTTTAAAGTTTTTAGATTTATTGACAACATAGAAAATAGAATGATAAAATAAGAGTGTGAGAAAATAAACAATGTTTTATTTTTGTATAGGTTACTTGTACTTTAGAAAATAGGGAAATAAATTTTTAGGAAGGTGCAGGAATGAAAAAAGGTGTCTTGATATTCGTTAGTATTTTAGGGAGTGTATGTGTTGCTATTATTTTAGTTATCGGAGGGAGTGGATATATGAAAAAAAAGACAATTGAAAAAGAGTACCAACAAGGTGTAAAACTTATACAAGATTATGTCACTGATTATTTAGTTAAAAATTACGAAGGAATTGAGAAAATTGAATGGCAAGGGATTGGTGTAGAATATAGAAATTCTCCAATTTTAGGTCCATCTTTATTTGGAAATTATGTGAATACTATAGTGAGGGTATATATATCTGAAGACACTTATTTTTCCATGTACTTTAGTCTTTCTGAAGAAGTAGAGTATGACGATAATTTACATAAATATGTTAAATTAAGGTATTTAAATCCCCAAAATGCTGATTCAGCAATTCAATCAGGTCTAAGAAATGAAATACATAAACTAAGCCCATCTGAAAAAGAGTATTTCAAGGATTTTAAAAAATCTCCTTCTGGAAGCAAAAAAGCGAAAGTTGTTTATAACTTAGATATTCATGAATTAACATATTAGAGGTATGAAATCTATGAGCAGTGAGATTACAACAGAGATATTAGCTAAAGCCATTGATAGAACAAAGGAAACTGTTCATAAAGATGACGAAGAGCTACAATTATATATCCAAGGAAAAAGAGTAGATTTTAAAATTATTAAAAAAAGTGCTAGTGATGACAAATCCCAGTTGAATGCTATGGCCATTGCACCTATTAAAGGGGACAAAGAGCCTGACTATAATAATATTGCTGTTGTCTATGCTGGAACCAACAGCGTGGGAGACACTGGACGAAAGGGATTTGTAACTGCCGCTGATGCTTTTGGTGGAGGACTCTCAGGAGAATATGCTGAGGCAGAAGCTTTCTTAAAACAAACGAAAAAAGAAGTTTCTAAATATAATGGAAAAATTACTGATGTTGCAGGTTTTAGTCAATCTGGGGGCTATATGATGAAAATGGCCGCTGATCATGGCCGAAGAGATGACTTTAAAACCACTAGCTTTGATGATTGGGGCAAGAATCAGTTCGAAACTTTAACACAATCTGAAAAAGAATGGTTAAAAAATCATCCTGAAGCATTATTGCGCTATCAAAATGATTCTTGGGCAAGACTTTCTCATCGTGACAATAAATATGGTAATGTGCAGGTGATTGAAGGTATAGGAAAACATAATACTCTATCTGACTACTTTGATGGAGATTTATTGAATTTAGATCGTTTAGCTAAAGATGGTATTTTTGCATCTAATATGACCAAAGAGCAGGTTGAAGAAGCTGCCAAAAACTGGGCAAAGAAAAACGGAGACTGGAATCCTTTTACGGATGATAATGATGAGGCAAATGAACGGGTTAAAGAATATCTAAAATTATATGGGAGTTATGCCACTAAAGATTTTAACGTTCAGATGAAGAAACTTTATCAATTAAGGGCTATATTGTTTGAGAGTGGTGGCGGGTTGTCTGCCAATGAAAAAATTTATCTTGACAGCAAGGAAGCTTTGATTATTGTTGAAGAAGCAAAACATGATTTTGAAACAGCAACTGAAAGGCTTCTTAAACTTTACCAAAAGGGAATTAAGGAAGCGGAAGAACTTTGGGAAGAAACTTTATATGAAGCTATGGATCTTGGTTCCGAATTGGAACAATGGGAAGTTTATGAAGCTCTTGAGGAGGTGGGTTTCACTCATGAAGCTATTGTGGCCTTTCCTACACAACTCTACCAACATAAAATCCGTCAAGTGAAACAAATGAGCGAAAAGTTTAAAAGTCTTGAACATGAGATTAAGGCTAAAATATCGGAGATAGTCGCTCGAGATCAGGAATTGGCGCAACAATTAAAGTCTTCATAGCTAAGTGATAGAGAAATAAAATTTATAAAATAAAGGATTGCTAAATAGCCTAGCAATCTTTTACTTTGTAAGTTTTTGTAAAATCAGTATGTTGTGTAACACTTTATCCTTGAGGGAGAACAAAAGAAACCTTAGGAGTTTGAACTTCCTAAGGTTTTTAATTTTGAAATTAGTAGGGTACAGGTACGAAATGTGCAATAACTTTGCCGATGATTCGAGGCTCTTCATACCAAGAAGCGAACTTATCCGCATACTTATCATTAATCGATGAGAGAACAAAGCCGTCATCTTCCACGTACACTTTTTTAATAAAAGAATTACCGTCCCAGTCTACAGCACAAACTTGTCCATCGTAATCTGGCACATTTTGCTTTTTAATAAGGACGACTTCTCCATTGTAGAACTCGGGTTCCATAGAGTCCCCCTTAATCCAAGTTGCCATATCATAATCTACCTCTTTGTTCCAGTAAACTGTAGAATAGTTCAACTCATTTGTATAACCATAACCTAAGCCAGCAGAGAGCGCTTGATCCATGACATGATAAGGAAAAAGTTCTTCTGATGTGACAGGAGGTTCTTGTTCTTTTAAAAGTCTTTTCACCAAATTAGCAGTTCTTTTTTGGTTAATTTCATTAAGTTGAGACAATTCACTTTCAGATGAGGTCGATTGTTTAGTATCTGTTATTCCAAGCAAATAGTCTGTGCTAACTCCGAAATATTCAGCCAGTTTAGCTAGTTTATCTCCTTGTGGAGTATATTTTTTTGTATTATAAAGTGTGTTTTTTGAAAAACCTAAATCTTTTTCTATTTGATTCAATGATTTTTTCTTTTTTTTTGCAAGTAATTGCAGTCTTTCATAGAACATAAAGTCTTTTCTCCTAAAAAATCAAAAAATTGTATTTATCACTTGACAAATTTTCATAGAAGTATTAAAATTATAAATGTAATTAATAGAACTATTGATTGCGAAACAAAAGCAAATAGCCCCATCGAGTGGAGCTCCTTGCAAAGTTGCTATATTAATAACTTCAAACACTATTATTATAACAATTTGTAAGGAGAAAAGTCAATGGATATGCTGATTTGTGATTTTTGTTCATTGACAACTGAATATTCCCGTTA
>NZ_WIVG01000037.1 GCF_016758115.1 Lactococcus garvieae | reverse complement strand
TCTTTTTTGAAGAGGTGTTGCACTTAACTTGACTATTCAAGCTATAAAAAATTGCTCAACACAGCAATTAAATATTCCAAACATCAGCCTTATAAAGGTGCTTTTGATGGGTGGCTTTCACCTATTTATCCTATGTTGGTTGAATATAAAAATTTGGGAACTCTTGTAGACGAAGAATTTTTAAATCTAACCATTAAAAAGCTAAATGAACTTTCAGACGAGCATGTCCAAAAATTTGAGCAGTTTGATTATATATCCGGATTAGCTGGAATTTTGCGCCTTATAGAAAAAATCAATAACACGCTTGAAGATAAGAAGGTTTCAAATCAAACAATAAAAATTATTGAAGCTATTCTAAAAGAAAAAATTACGCAAAAAGACAAAAGCTTAAATTCGGTAGGCATCGCTCATGGCCTATCAGGGATTGCTTTAGCACTCGCTTCATGTCAAGAAGTAGATAAAGAAGCAATTAGAGACTTGTTTTCCAAAGAAATGTTATTACACATTAAAGATGAAGACAGGCACAAGTGGTGTTGGGGAATCCCTGGTATGATTCAAGCCAGAATAGAAGTTTTGAAATATTTTGAGAATCAAGATATTGAGGAACAGCTTAAACTACTAGTTACAAAATTTGAAAAATACCTTGATGAGATTCCATTGGACGATTCGCTCTGCCATGGAACAGGGGGGATTTTGAAAACTATTGAAGAGCTATATAAGTACAGCTCAGATGATAAATGGCGACTAAAAAGTCAGCAAATTTATGCAAATATCAAAGAAAATTCACTTTCTAGAGATTATAAAATAAAAAATCTGTCAGGTTCAGATATAAAAGGACTTTTTGATGGTAGAACTGGTCTGGGAAGTAGCTATTTGAGTGATTTACCAAATCTTATGTTATTAAACATCGAATGAGTTAAAGGAGTACATTTAACACATTTGATTTTTATAAAAAATACACTTTTATTGAGGTGGGAAAGGAGGAAGTATGTCAGAAATTAATACAAACAAAATTGTTGGTGATGCATTTGAGGAGTTAACAATTGCAGAAATGACCCAAGTTCAGGGCGTAGGGGATGTGGAAGCACGCTTTACAACCCCGGTTTGTGCATTTAGTGTCTCATTTATGGCGACAGCACAGTTAGTAAGTGTTTTAAAAACGTGTTGATTATTAAAGAATGATGGTGGAGGTTTTTAAATGTCAGAAATTGATATGAATAAAATTGTTGGCACTTCATTTGAAGATATGACAATTTCAGAAATGATGCAAGTACAAGGTTCAGGAGATGTTGAAGCAAGAACTACTCCAGCTTGCTTATACTCACTATTTGTAACAGCAAATGTATCGTCAGCTGGATGTATTGGAGCAACAGCTGGAATAATCTATTCAATTGTGAGATGCTAAACAATTATAAGGAGGTTTCCTCCTTTCAGAGTGTAGACAAAATAGGAAAGGCCTTAAGAAGTGGCTCGGTCAAAATACCCTTTCTTGAAAATCTTCTAGCCATGAGGTTAACTGTAGGTTTTTCCACACTTAATAGCATTGAGCGCGATTGAGCGAAGCAATTAATCTGAAGATTGGTTTTTCGCTAGAAATATTTTCAAACAGAGTTTGTCTATACCCTAAAGGGAAGTTTTCCCCTTTTTTGTATACTACATCCAACTAATTGTTTTAGATATGATGTACAAAAATTTAGGCCATTCATATAATTTTGCTCTATAAAGATTCATTATCAAAATAAGTAATAGTTGAAATTTTATGTTTTATAAAGGAGGAGTTTGATGAAAGTCGCTATAATTCTGCTGTGTCTTGGTATTTTATTGTATATACAGTACTTAGAAAAAACAAACAAGGTCAAATTTAAAAATGATATAGAATATCAAAAAGTATTGTTAAAAAAAGATAGGGTCATTTTAGGTTGTTATGAATTTATGGGAGTATATGCTGTAGCGATATATTTGGCTATAACTGTTCGTGGAGTTCTTGGGGAAATTCCGATAAATATTACAATCACTTCAAATAATATTTCTTTACCGTTTATTATTTTTGTTGCTGTGAGAAAGGTTATTGGTTATCTTGTGATCCTCCATTATAACAAAAAAAGCCATAACGAAGGGAGAGGTCATGAAAAAAATCTTTATTTTAAACGCAAGCAGAAGAAGGAAGGGTAATACAACAAAACTAATCTCTAGTGTTACTGAGAAACTGAAAGATTTTGACATCGAAATTGCTCACCCACAAGATTTTAATATTAAAACATGCCTAGGTTGTCATAAATGCTTTATTAAAGCGGGTTGTGTCCAAAGGGATGATTTACCACTTTTAGAAGAAAAAATCCTCAGTTCAGATTTATTAATTTTAGCTTCTCCTGTATATCTCCACTACATGACGGGTGAATTAAAAGTGATTCTAGACAAGCTATCTTGGTGGGCACACACATTGCGCTTACAGGGGAAACCCGTTGTTTTATTGAGCACTTGTTCCACTAATGGACAAGATACGGTGATTAAGCCTTTAGGGGAAATCATGAATTATATGGGGGGAAATGTCATTGCAACGGCTAATGCATCAATGGTGCCTGACCAAATCAATAATCTTGAGTGGCTTGATAGCGTTTCAGAAGAAATATCATCAAGAATTACTAAAAGTATCATAGATTATCCAAAAGCAAATATTTTTACTGAAAAGATATTTAATGCAAATCGAATATCGATGTTAGAACAAGTCAGTTATTTTGAAGATAATGATATTAAAAATGAGGAACTAGAATTTTGGAAAAGCTCAGGGATGCTTGAATTTGAGACCTTCTCTGCATACTTGGCGTATAAATATCAAAATAAGGAGAGTTAGTTTATGAAGGTGCGCTTCCAACAACAAAGTGAGCATTCTGAATGTGGTTTGGCTTGCGCAACAATGATGATTGACTACTTTGCTAAGAAAGTAAATATTGTCGAACTAAGAGAAAAGTATGGTGTCCCCAATGGCGGCTACAATCTTTTTCAAATAGGAAGTGTTTTAGAGGAGTATGGCGTTGTGTCGAAGGCTGCGAGAATTAACGCAGAATCTGTGCAATCAATTCCAACTCCTTTTATTGCTTTCTGGGACTTGAAGCATTTTGTGGTGGTAGAAAAAATCATAAGAAAGACTATTCATGTTGTTGATCCAGCTTTGGGAAAAAGAAAGCTGTCTTTCGAGGCTTTTAAAGAACATTTTTCAGAGGTGGTGCTCTACTCTACAAATGACGGGCATAGAAGCAGAAAAATTTCTAAAATAAATAATACTCTTAAAGAAAGTGTTTTAGAAAATAAAAAATTGTTAGTCGTTACTCTTAGTTTTTCGCTTCTTTCCCACTGTGTAAGCCTACTTATTCCATTCGTAATTCAAAGCATTATTGACTCAAGTGCTAAAATGCCTTTTCAATCTTTTTTGATAGGGATTATATTGATGATTGCTTCTTACTTTGTTATTAACATGGTAAAAATAAGGCTTTTAGTGAGGCTTCAAACAAGAATAGACAAAACCTTACTTGGAAATACTATTCATCAATTACTACACCTTCCTTATTCATATTTTGTCAACCGAAGTAAGGGAGAGCTAATTTATAGGATTAATTCAAATTCTTATATTAGACAAATCCTTGTTGATCAAGTGCTGGAGTTAGCTTTGAGCCTCTTATTTCTTGTTGTTTATATATTCATTATGTTTTGGATGAATATGTTTTTAGCGCTAATCACAATAATTATCGTAAGCATACTGATAGGTATTTCGATAATTAATGCCAGAATTAATCAGAAAATTGTACAAAATCAGATGGTTGTCATGACTAAATCACAAGATATAGTTAACGAGATGATAAATAATATCTTCACAGTCAAGGCGACCAATTCCTACGAATATATTTACAAGAATTGGAGTGAGAATTTTGGACAACAAATCATTATGGAGAGAACGAAAGCAAAGTATTCTTCAATCCTGACAAATATTCCAAACAGTATTCAAAGTTTTTATCCGCTTATTATTTTTTTCTTTGGATACTTGATGATACAAAGCCAAGAGATGACACTAGGTGCTGTCGTGGCCTTTAGCTCAATCGGGGTTATGTTTTTGACGCCAGTACTATCTATTACGAATGTCTATAATCAACTGTTGATGATAAAGGTGTATATTGATAGGTTACTGGATATCTTAGAAACGAAGCAAGAACGTGATAATGGTGAATTTACGCTTGAGAATTATACTGGAAAGATTGATTTAGAGAATGTCACTTATAGATATAGTCGTTTTTCTGAAGCGGCTATAAAAAATGTTTCTTTATCAATTGAACCCCATCAAAAAATTGCTATTGTCGGAGCTAGCGGTTCAGGTAAGTCCACGCTCCTTAAAGTAATGGCTAACCTATTTCCAGTTGAGAGTGGGAAAGTTTACTATGATGATGTTGAACATGAAAAAATAGTACTTAAAAAATTCCGAAAAAATCTTGGAATTGTTCTTCAGGAGAATATTTTGTTCAGCGGTACTTTTAGAGAGAATATCCTTATGGGGAGAAAATTCACGGATGATGAGCTGTTAAGGAGTATTCAAATTGCAAATTTAGATGAGCTTGTTGCCTCGTTCCCTCTGGGTGTAGAAACTAAAATTTCGGAAAATGGTCAAAACTTCTCCGGAGGACAGAGGCAACGTATATCAATTGCCAGAACAGTTATTTCTCAACCGAAGGCGATTTTTATGGATGAACCCACAAGTGGTTTGGACAACATTACTGAAAAAATTGTGATGGCCAATATATTTAAACTTCCTGCAACGGTAATCGTTGTGGCACACAGATTGTCTATGATCGCAGAGTTTGACAAAGTGATTGTTATGGAAGCAGGAAAAATTGTTGGAGAAGGTACACATCAGGAGCTTTTAGAGACTTGTCAAGAATATCAGAAGTTGTATAAAATATCCGAATATCCTATTGTTCTTTAGTAAACTTGAAAGGAGGCAGTAAAAATCTGTTTGGTCTTGTTATTATGAAAAATCAATCCCAAAACTAAAATTAAATCCATAAAAAGTATCTGCAGTTATTCATTTAGTTATAAAAAAACCGATATCAAATGTATATAGGCAAATCTTTAAAAGAAAGGGATTAATATGAAAAAGAAATGTACATCACTTTTGCTGGCTTTAACTGTCCTAGGATTATTCTCTCCTATGATTGCAAAGTCCGATATGTTAGGAGGATGGGAAGAAGGGAAGGGTACTTTCAGTTATAATGCTATGCATTTTAGAGCAACTCCTCATCATACTGGTAGGGCAGATATAAAAAAATCTGGTGGAAACACCTATAAGAGAGCCCACGGTTGGACGACTTGGCCTGGAACGAAGCATTACACGGTAGCGCGCTTGGAAGACTGGGGGAAAGTTAACGGCACATCTGGTCGTGTTTGGGGCGTTGGTGGAACAGAAGCTGTTTCTCCATGGAAAGCTTTTACTAAAGAACTTGGTTCTCCGGGTATTGCAAAAACTTACTACGGGAGATAATTTGACCCGTGGTTTCAGTTAATCTTGTGAATTTAACAGTATTTTTAACCAGCACTGTAAATTAAATCATAAAAACTGCAGATATTCTTTATGAATTTAACACGATGTTACATTTCTTGGAAAAGAGATTGATATGACAAAGAAAAATTTACTTAAAATAATTTCACTCATCCTGCTGGTCTATATGTTGATAGCTGTACTTTCTTTATATAAAAATAAGCAAAACAAAATATACCTAGAGGCTAACAATTTATACACAAAAAACGCACTTAAAACAAGTGGTAATTATAGTAAGATGCTTGATGAAAATAGTATCAATTCAAAGGTTTTTAAAGAGCTTTCAGAAGGAGGTCATATTAGAGCACTTGAATTTAAAGGCAATAGATCAGACTTCCCCGTATATGTGGGGAGGAATTTTAAAAAAGACGAAAGAAAAGCTCTAGTAGGTTCATCAGTTCCACTGGAGGAGCATCATGGTGTTAAATATTTTTCTTATAATGAAAAATTATACGAGGTAATTGGGTATCTGGGTTCAAGCAAGGACAGTATTCTTTCAGATGAAGTGATAATAAAAGATGAATTCTTATTTTCAAAGAATAAAAATGAAAATATTATTATTGATAGCCCAGACAGTGTCAATGTCTCTGCACCAAACTATAAGGTCAGTAATAATTTAGGAAGGCGAAGCAACATAGATTATATTACTCCCCTTATTACGTATATGGTTGTATTATCAATAGGCTTCATTTCTTTAATCATAGGCGTATTGTCATGGTTGTATAGTAAAACATATGCTGAGGTCATGTTCTTAAAAGGAAAGTCCCCTAAAAATATACGGACAGTGCTCTTATTTAAAGTACTTTTAGTGTTTTTAGTCACGAATGTATTTTGTATTGTGTTATCAAAATTGTTTGTGAAATCCAGCATAGAGCTGTATTTATTACTGCCTTCTATGCTTATAATTATTATTGGATTGGTCACAAGTTCTCACCTTCTAAAAAGGGGAATTAAATGAAAAATTTATACTTTGACTTAAAGCAAAACGTTGTACTTATTGCTTTGAAATCAACACTGATTTCTTTCTTATTTATATTTTTTTATATTTGTATCTCCTTCATGCATTCAAGCAATGAAGCTATCGATAGGGAATTTTCAGATGCTCAAAAAGAAAACATGTATGGATTAGTCGATACTTTGCATGATCCCAATGATTTTTCTAAATTTAGAGGGGATATTTCCTCTATAAACCATGTTGCTGACTTTTACAATCAATTAAATAAGAGTGATAATTTTAACTTTCTATCAATTTTTGATCAACCCATTCCAGTTACTGACTTTAAAGGAGACATGCAGTTTGATTATGCTTTTGATACGGAGAGGACTAAAAAGGGCTTTTATCAAGATGAACAAACAGGGGAAAAGCTCTTTGATGTTAAAGCTCTACAAATGAACGCTCAGGCTTTCTCTTTTTTTAATTTGAGTGTTAAAAAAGGGACGACGATAGATTGGGATACTGTGAATTATGACTCTAATGTCTTACCCATACTCTTGGGTTCAGACTATAATGACATATACAATGTTGGAGACATTATAGGTGGAAGTTTATATTTTAAAAAGTATCAATTCAAAGTTGTGGGGATATTAAGGGAAAATGCATCACTATTTTATCAAAACAATAGAAATACTTTTATTGACAACTACTTTATCATCCCCTATCCTCCAAAACTTCCAAAAGCGACGGAAAAAGACAAGGAATTTTATGGCATATTAAATTTCGCGATGATAAATGGCAACATAGCTGCCTCAAGAGACATGACGGGTACGGAATTACTCAATAAATTACATGATATTTCTTTAAAGAGCAACTTTTCTCATTACACTTTGTGGTCTATGCCCGCTTATTTGATTCAGTTTAACTTTATGTACAATATTATTCAAAAAAATTTAAATCTTATTTTTGGTGTGATAGCTTTACTAAGTTTAGCCCTCTACATTGTATTGCGCTGTTTAGACAAAGTGATGATAAAGAGAAGATTGAACACCATAAAATATTTTTGGATACAGGGCTATCGTGTTCGTGATATAAATCTTATTGTCTTGAGGTACACCCTAACAGAATATATGTTAAGCGCTATTATTTTCTTAACTGTTTATTTAATTTCTCCTATAAAGCGATTAGAACTTCTATTTATCTTGCTTATTCTACAGGTAGGTTACTTTATCATTGATTTTGTGATTTTAAAGAGTGCCTATCTATCAAAATTAAAAAGGAGTTATACTAATGATTGAGCTGAAAAATATTAATAAAAACATCATTAAAAACAAGCAAATAGAAAGAGTCTTGTTTGAAAATCTGAATTTCTCCCTTTCTGATGTCACTCCCTCTATAGCTATAATGGGGAGAAGTGGGTCGGGAAAGACGACTTTATTAAATATTATTGCAGGGCTTGATATCAACTATGAGGGAGAATACTTTTTTAATCACCATTTAGTTTACAAGACGACTGATAAAATGGCAGACCTGAGACTAAAAAATATCAGTATCATCACACAGCACTATAATCTCTTAGATGATTGGAATGTCATGGAAAATATATTATTAGGGTTTAGGAAAAAGAGTGTTCAATCTAAAAGTAAAGCAATGGAGTATTTAAAAATGGTTGGATTAGAGGGTTATGCGCATAAAAAAATTAAACATTTATCTGGCGGCGAATGTCAACGTGTTGCCATAGCTCGAGCTATGGCGAAAGAACCAACACTATTAATAGCAGACGAACCTACGGGTGCTCTAGATGAAGAGACAGAGCGTATCGTATTAGATATTTTTCAAGAGCTAAAACGAAAAGGAACTAAAATAATCATTGCTACACATAGTAAAGAAGTCGCGAAAAGTTGTGAACAGGTAGTGGTTATTAAGGATAAAGCGCTTGAAGCTGTTAGGTTATGAGTTGGTATGATTAAAATATTTTCATTGTTTTATCGCTTAAATAGGAATTATTTTTTTCAGCATAATCTTCTTTTATCAGATTTAGGGCAATTATGGAAAAAAATAATCTTTAATTTTTATCTACTGGTGCGCTGTCTCTTCTATCTTGTTGTTTTTGGGGCGATCACAGTTTATACTTCGCGGATAAACGTGGCTACAGTGCATTTGGTATTGTCACAAATTATATTGATGACACTTTCTATTCTTATCTTTTCCAAACAAGCTAAGATGAGCGATCAAAAAATAAAAAGTTTACAGTTCCTACTAGGGAAAATGTTTACAAAAGAAGAACGGCTTATAAATATAAAAAAAGTTGGACGGTATTATGCGATATATGCACTGGGAAGTTTTATTTTAGTTGATGTAGCAATACTTCCCTATTTTTTAAAATCAGGAATAGGAGGAGTCTTGCTTATGGTGTTTTGTCTAGTTATTACGACTTACTATGTTTATTCTAAGACGGTGGCTATTATGGATATAAAAAGAAGTGAGAGCATCCGCTATCCTTGGTATGTTTCTTATTTTATCGTTGCTACAGTCACTTTGATGTTTCCTGCAGTCTTAAAATTACCAGATATTGAACATTTGATAGGTTCATCTGGTTTTGGGATAATTGTAAATGTCATCTTTACGCTATTGATAATTCATATTTTAATGTTTCTTATCATAAAGCGAAATCCTGCCTTAAAAAACATTGTGGAGAAAAGAAATTTTAGAGGAATGACTCAGGAATTTTTTGAGGGCTATATAAAAGGCGCAGCTTTTTGGTTGATTATTCCGGCAGGTCTTTTGGGAATGCTTCCTATAAGCGAGATAAGTAAGACGATTGTATTTGTAACACTTTTATCCTTTCTTTTAATGCCGAATATTTGCAGCAAACCAATGATAAACTACTTGAAAATGATAGGTTGGAATAAAAAATGCTTTTTAATTCGGTATGGCTATAGGATTTTATTTTTCTTACTGGTTGTGCAGGTTATTTTGAATATATTTGTAAGATTGTCATTAACATTCTTTATGATTGGGCTTGTGTTAACGACAATATTAGTTTTTAGCAGAATCATCGTTGGAGTATTTATTATGGAAAGCGGATATAGCGACAATAAAAAAATAGATTACTATGGTTTGTTTGTCATAACATCGGTGTTTTTATTTGCTGTGTTAGCGTATATGCTGAGATAGATGCTAATCTTATTTATAACTTTATTGGAGAGACTATGAGAGCAGAAAAATTATCCAAGAAATTTGGGGATACATACATATTTAAAAATATTGATTTAGAGTTTAAACAAGGAAAAATATACAGTATTTTTGGAAGAAACGGGGTCGGAAAGACCACCTTATTAAATGTTTTAAATGGGACATTAGCGTCAGATGGCGGTGAAATTTATGATGCTGAGAAAGTGATATTGTTAGAGGATAATGAACTTCCTTTTGAATTTATGACGGCAAATGAATTTATTGATACGACCTTTACTTTTAAAAATCAAAAAATAGATCTCCAAGAGAAGGAAAAATTATTTAGGCAATTACACTTTCAACCTGAAAATAAGATAATAAAGGATTTTTCCAAAGGCATGAAAAGTAAACTCTGTATCATCATAGCGCTATTATCGAAACCACAAGTCCTCTTATTGGATGAACCTTTTTCAGATATTGATGTTGTTAGTTTCAGAGAAATTACCGAAATACTGAAACACAAAAAGAAGGAGATGCGAATTATTTTTTCTACCCACGTTTCTAAAATAGCCTTTGAATTATCGGATGACATCGTGTATTTAAAAGAAAATCAAGCGCTATTTTTTGAAAATAACTTTCGGAAAACGGATGAGTTAGAAGATTACATTTTAAAAAAGATGTCAAACCTAGATGAAGTTTAAACTTTATTGAGCAAGTCAAAAGGAAAATAGATGAACAAAAGAAAAATAGTAATACTGATTACTCTAAGCATCGTATCGTTGATGCTGTTATTTATAAATCTTTCTCTAGAGGGAAGTAATAACTGGAATGTCATCATTTTTATCAGTTTAGGGATATATTTTAGAGAGGGTATTGAGATATTTATAGAAAGTAGGAAGAATAAGAAAAGAAAGAAGTAGGTGGTGAAGTATCCTTCCTCAATATGAACGTATAACTTACAGGGTTCATTTAACAAAAGTCCTATTAGCAAATATGCTATAATAAAACCATGAATAACACGATTAAAGCAAAGCTGGAACTCTTACCAGACAGTCCAGGCTGCTATTTACATAAGGATAAAAATGGAACCGTTATCTATGTTGGGAAGGCGAAAAATCTGAAAAATCGCGTACGTTCCTATTTTCATGGTTCCCATAATACAAAGACCGAGCTTTTAGTCAGCGAGATTGAAGATTTAGAGTGGATTGTGGTTGAGTCAAATATTGAGTCTCTGGTTCTTGAAATCAACTTGATTCAACGTTATAAGCCCAAATATAACATCATGCTTAAGGATGATAAATATTATCCTTTTTTGACGATTACAAATGAAAAATATCCGCGTTTGATGATTACGCGCCGTGTCAAAAAAGATGGGGCAATGTATTTTGGTCCCTATCCAGATGTCAAAGCGGCCAATGAAGTCAAGCGCCTCTTAGACCGTATCTTCCCCTTTCGAAAATGCGGCTTGCATGAAAAGAAGGTTTGCTTTTACTATCATATCCATCAATGCCTCTGCCCGGTTGTAAATCATGTAGATCCACAAGTTTATAAAGACATGGCTCAAGAAGTCAAACATTTTTTAACGGGTGATGATAAAGAGATTATCAATGAACTCAAAGAAAAAATGTTTGCGGCTTCTGAAAAAATGGAGTTTGAACAAGCAGCAGAGTATCGTGATGTTATCAATTCGATTAGCACTCTAAGAACAAAACAACGTGTCATGAACCACGATTTAAAAGACCGCGATGTTTTTGGCTACTATGTGGATAAAGGCTGGATGTGCGTGCAGGTCTTCTTTGTGCGACAAGGTAAAATGATTCAACGTGATGTCAATATGTTTCCTTATTACAATGAAGCAGAAGATGATTTCTTAACTTACGTCGGACAGTTTTATCAAGAAGCTGAACACATGGTGCCCAAAGAAATTTTATTGCCTTCAGAAATTGATGCGGAAGCTGTCGAAGCAGTTACTCAAACCAAAGTTCTCAAACCAAGTCGTGGGGAGAAGAAACAGCTTGTTGCGATGGCGACGAAAAATGCCCGGACACAGTTACAATTAAAATTTGACCTCCTCGAAAAAGACTTGATTAAAACGCAAGGTGCTATTGAGAATCTCGGAAAAATTCTCAACATTCCAACTCCCGTCCGTATTGAATCTTTCGATAATTCGAATATCATGGGGACTTCACCAGTATCAGCGATGGTTGTCTTTATCAATGGCAAGCCTTCAAAGAAAGATTATCGCAAATACAAGATTAAAACAGTCGAAGGTGCAGATGATTATGCCTCAATGCGTGAAGTGATTACGCGCCGTTATAGCCGAGCCATACGTGAAGGTACTGCTTTACCTGACTTGATTGCAATGGATGGTGGTGCAGGGCAAGTCAATGCAGCCAAGGCTATTCTGAAAGAAATAGGTTTAGACATTCCTGTTGCAGGTATGGCTAAAAATGACAAACACCAAACCAGCGAGTTACTTTTTGGCGATCCTTTGGAAGTCGTGCCACTGAGTCGGCAATCGCAAGAATTCTTTCTTCTGCAACGCATTCAAGATGAAGTCCACCGATTTGCGATTACTTTCCATCGGCAAGTCCGGGGGAAAAATACCTTTTCTTCAAAACTGGATGGTATTACGGGACTTGGACCAAAACGTAAGCAAAAATTAATGACGACCTTCAAGTCACTTAAAGCCATTTCTGAGGCTGATGTTGCTCAAGTCGCTGAAGCAGGCGTACCTTATGAAGTCGCTGAACGTGTCAAAGAGGTTTTGGGAAAAGAAAATGAATAATATTTTTATAGATCAAAAGGTGGATTATATTGATTCACTTTTTTTGTATTCGAAAAAGAAAGGAGAAGCTTCTGGTTCACAGTGATAAGTGGAGAGGTTTTTCTATAAAAACTTGTTATAATGATAGGTATGAACAAAACAGAAATAAAAAAGTTCCAACAAGATCTTTTAGGATGGTATAAGGTACACAAAAAGCCTTTACCATGGCGTAAAACTACATCTGCCTATTCTGTCTGGATTTCTGAAATCATGTCTCAACAGACACAGGTTGAAACAGTTATGCCCTATTATCTGCGCTTTATGGAAAAGTATTCTCAGATTGAGGATTTGGCAGCAGCAGATGACGATGAGCTTCTGAAACTTTGGGAAGGTTTGGGTTATTATTCTCGAGCACGAAATTTAAAAGTGGCTGCTCAGCAAGTGATGACAGACTTTCATGGTAAATTTCCTGACACTTTGGAAGATATTAAAAGTCTGCAAGGGATTGGTCCCTATACTGCAGCGGCCATTGCTTCGATTTCTTTTGGCTTGCCTGAACCAGCCATTGATGGAAATTTGATGCGCGTGACGAGCCGTTTGTTTGAAATTGATGCAGATATCTCGAAGGCAGCTTCTCGGAAAATATTTGATAAAAAGTTGAGAGAATTAATTTCGGAAGAGAATCCCGGGGATTTTAATCAAGCCCTAATGGATATTGGTTCAATGGTATGTACGCCCAAAATTGCTAAATGCGAGATTTGTCCATTAGC
This sequence comes from Lactococcus garvieae, assembly GCF_016758115.1. GTDB lineage: Bacteria > Bacillota > Bacilli > Lactobacillales > Streptococcaceae > Lactococcus > Lactococcus muris. Next base: position 9,855 of record NZ_WIVG01000037.1, on the reverse strand, counting down.
TGCGTATTGTCAAGCCAGACCTAAAGGCACGCAACTGAAGTATCCCGTCAAAAGTAAAAAGTTAAAGCAGCAACACGTTTACTATACTGCCTATGCTCTCAAAAATTCACAAGGTGAATACTATCTCCAAAGACGTCCTGCAACAGGTTTACTTGCTAATATGTGGACTTTTCCCATGCAGGAGATATCTAAAGAAGACTTTGATAATGATACATTAGTGCCACCAACAAATGTGCCAGACAGTATCTCACGCATGACCAAAGTCGGAGAAATCACGCATGTTTTTTCTCACTTGAAGTGGTTTGTCCAAATCATTGAATGTCTTCCAGAGGAAAATTTTGTTCTTCAAGAAGAAAAACTGAATGAAAATCAACTTTGGGTTAAGCTTTCGGACCTCTCAAAAGTAGCTTTGCCGACACCACAAGTCAAAATGTTTAAGTTTTTTAAAGATTAGTTTTTGCTTGGGAAATGCAAACGTTTTACTTTTTTGGTATAATTATAGCAGTTTAGAAAAGAGATTTTTTGTGAGAATGTTCGCAAAAGGTCGAAAAATGGAGGCACTCATGACAACTATTGATTTTACTGCAGAAGTAGAAAAGCGCAAAGACGCAATGCTCGAAGATTTGTTTGAACTTCTTCGTATCGATTCAGCAATGGACATGGAAAATGCGGACAAAGAAAACCCATTTGGTCCTGGACCTCGTAAAGCCCTTGACAAATTCTTGGAATTGGCTGAGCGTGATGGCTATCAAACTAAAAACTATGACAACTATGTTGGTCACTTTGAATACGGAGAAGGCGACGAAGTTTTAGGTATCTTCGGTCACTTGGACGTTGTTCCTGCCGGTTCTGGTTGGGACTCAAACCCATTTGAACCTGAAATCCGTAATGGTAACCTTTATGCACGTGGCGCTTCAGACGATAAAGGCCCAACTATGGCTTGTTACTATGGTTTGAAAATCTTGAAAGACCTTGGTGTGCCATTGTCTAAAAAAATCCGTTTCATCGTGGGTACAAACGAAGAAACAGGTTGGAAAGATATGGACTATTATTTCGAACATTGTGAATTGCCATTGCCAGATTTCGGATTCTCGCCAGATGCGGAGTTCCCAATCATCAATGGTGAAAAAGGTAATGTTACAGAATACCTTCACTTTGACGGAAAAAATGCTGGTCCCGTAGTTCTTCACTCATTCAAAGCTGGTTTGGCTGAAAACATGGTGCCTGAATCTGCAACTGCAGTAATCTCAGGTGCGACAGACCTCCAAGCAAAATTGGAAGCTTTTGTTGATGAAAATGCTGACAAAAACTTGCGCTTTGACCTTGAAGAAGCTGACGGTAAAGCAACAGTAACAATTTATGGTAAATCTGCGCACGGTGCAATGCCATTTAAAGGCATTAACGGTGCAACTTACCTTGCTAAATTCCTCAATCAATTCGACTTCGAAGCCGGTGCAGCTGCCTACATCAAACTTGCCGCTGAAACATTGATTGATGACCACGAAGGTGAAAAATTAGGCACAGCCTACAATGATGAGCTTATGGGTGCAACTTCGATGAATGCTGGTGTTTGGAACTTTGACGAAAATGGTGAAGGTACAATCGCTCTTAACTTCCGTTTCCCACAAGGTACTGACCAATACAAAATCAAAGCAGTTCTTGAAGCTCTTGAAGGCGTAAAAGAAGTGACTATGAACGATCACGTTATGGAACCTCACTACGTCCCAATGGAAGATGAACTTGTTTCTACATTGATCAGCGTTTACGAAAAACACACTGGCCTTAAAGGTTACGAAACAGTAATCGGTGGTGGTACATTCGGTCGTCTCCTTAAACGCGGTGTTGCTTATGGCGCAATGTTTGAAGGTGAAGAAGATACAATGCACCAAGCAAATGAATATAAACCATTGGATGCCCTCTTCAAATCAGCAGTTATCTATGCTGAAGCAATTTACGAATTGGCTAAATAATAAGAATTATGTATATTTTACGGCAGTAGATGAAAGTCTGCTGCTGTTTTTTTGTTTCTGAGAGTAAAAGAAAAATTAAAATAAAGTGTTTAAAATTTTGATATAATAGAGGAATGATTTACGGTATAGGGATAGATAATGTTGAAATATCTCGCATTATCCAAGCAGTGGAACACAATGCTAAATTTGCACAGCGAGTTTTAACAATAAGCGAGTTTGCTCATTTTGAAAGTTTTACCTCAAAAAAACGCCAGATGGAGTTTTTAGCTGGACGGTGGGCAGCAAAAGAAGCCTTTTCCAAAGCATTGGGAACAGGCTTTGACAGTCAGCTTTCTTTTCATCAAATAGAAATTTCTAAAAATGATAAAGGAAAACCTTATTTTTTAAAGCATCCCTTTGCTGGACAGGCACATTTGAGTATCTCACATAGTAACCAAGAAGCAGTGGCTATGGTTCTTTTGGAAAGTAGAGATTGAAAACAAAAAGGGGATAGATATTATGAAAGCAGCACCACATCGTCACACACCAGCCGTCATTAAATTATCAGCGATTGAGAATAATGTCAAAAAGATGCGAAAGCACATTGGGGATAAACCAGAACTTTGGGCAGTTGTAAAAGCCAATGCCTATGGTCATGGTGCAGTTGCGGTTGCACAGCATATTGAGGGAATTGTGGATGGTTTTTGTGTATCAAATTTTGATGAAGCTATTGAACTTCGCCAGCAGCTGATTATCAAACCAATTCTAGTTTTATCAGGTATTGTTCCAGAGCACGCGGAAATTGCTGCCAGCCAACACATTACTTTGACTGCCCCAAGTTTAGAGTGGCTTCAACAAGTCATTGCTTCCAATAAAAATAAGCATTTTTCGCGTCTGAGAATTCATATCGCAGTAGATACAGGTATGGGAAGAATTGGTGTGACAACGGCTGAGGAAGCAAATCAAATTATTGCGCTTGCGGAACAGTATAACATTAGTGTTCGGGGGATTTTCACACATTATGCAACGGCCGATGAAAAAGACACAACACAGTTTGAAGAACAAAAAGCCAAATTTGATGCTTTGGTAAGTCAACTTAGTCATCGACCAAAGTATGTGCATTCCACAAATTCTGCAGCAGGATTATGGCAAAATCAGGATGTCCAAGATATTGAACGCGTTGGTCTGGCTATGTACGGCTTAAATCCAAGTGGTGATGAGTTAGAATTGCCCTATGAGTTAGAGCCAGCTTTGAGCTTGCATTCAGAACTGACCCATGTGAAAAAAATTCATAAAGGAGATACAGTAGGCTATGGAGCAACTTTCCGTGCAGAAGAAGACACCTATGTCGGCACAGTTTCTATAGGATATGCGGATGGTTGGACACGTGATATGCAAGGCTTTAAGGTTCTTGTTGATGGATATTTTTGTGAAATCATCGGCCGTATTTCTATGGATCAAATGACGATTCGTCTCCCGCGACACTATGACATGGGAACTTTAGTGACCTTGATAGGGAAAAGCGGGGATAAAGAGATTACGGTTCAGGATATTGCAAATTGGCGGAAAACTATTGGCTACGAAGTTATTTGTCTCTTATCAGATAGAATTTACCGCGTATATGAGGAATAAGAACTGCTTTGATGCAGTTCTTATTTTGTTACGTTTATATATAAAATACTACAAAATTTAGTCAGTTTGACATTTTGTTTAAAAATGATATAATTATGTTAAATACAAATGAGATAAAATTAAGAAAGGTGAGGGAAAGACGACTGAAAAGCCTAAGAAAGCTGATGGTATGGAAGAAGCCAGCAAGAAAGGAACTTTTCAAAAAAGTTTATCAGGAAAAAATCTTCCAAAGGTTCTTGTAAGGCTCAAGCAATTACCAGTAAAAAATTCAGGTTCTCCATTTAGAGATACATCAAGGTCGATATTTAAAAATCATATCAATTGGATATATAGTCGAGGAATTACGACAGGGTATACGCCAACAACATATAATCCCGAAGCGAAAGTAACTCGAGGGGAGATGGCTGTATTTCTTTACCGACTAGCAGGTGCTCCAGCCTATAATCCTCCATTTAACGTTTATACAGATGTAAGCCAGTATAAAAATCAAATTCTTTGGTTGACTGCAGCAAATATTTCAAATGGAACAGCACCGCACTATAACCCAAAAGGTAAGGTAACACGAGGACAGATGGCTGCATTTCTGCACAGAATGGCAAAAGTATCAGGAAAAGCTCCTGTTTCTGGAAAATATAATCCAAGATTTTGGGATGTCAAGGACAGTATGTTTAAGAATGACATTGGTTGGCTAAGTTCGAAAGGAATCACGACAGGATATACACCGACATCCTTCAATCCTGATGCAGACATTACACGTGGGGAGATGGCCGCCTTCCTTTATCGCTTTTATAATGTCACAGTAAATAATCAGAAACTTCCCCCAGCTCCACAACCCTATGCGAATCAGCCTGTATATTATTCTCAGCTCGATTCAAGATGGAAAAATATCAGATTGAATGCATCTAACGTAGGGGTATCAGGCTGCGTTCCTACTAGTCTCGCGATGATTTTACGAGGCAGCTATGGAATGAATGTGGACCCAGGAATTGTTGCTAAAAAAGCTGACACTATTAGTCGCGAAAGTTTTGGTCTTTCGGGTAGGGACTTGATAAATACTGCAAAGTCATATGGCCGTAGTGTTGAGGTGATTCATAATAAGGAAAGAGCCGCTTCCTTGCTGAAAGCAGGCTATCCACTGGTTTTTTACATCAATGTAGGGATTGGTCATGCAGTAGTTGTTTCTGACTACAACAACGGTCTGGTAAATGTTAACGATCCTTATGGTAGATTATTCTATCCCACAGGTAAAACGAGTTTAAATGAATTGTGGGGACGACCTAGTCAAGATGCAATGGATTGGAACGCAGGTAGACCCGTCTTTGCAGTTAAATAGGAGAGAGGACATGAAAAAGTTAGTCGTGATATTTCTTTTAGGCATAAGTTTTTTGGGCTTATCTGGATGTAACCATGAAGCAACAGAGAAGCAATCCCCAAAACAGTCAAGCTCAGAATTGCCTAAGAGTGAAAAAAGTACAGAGCAATCTAAGCCAGATAAAACAAAGGAATCAACAAGTCCAAAAGAAACCACTCCCGAGAAAAGTGATAGGGCGGAAGATGCTAAAGTATCAGATGACCCCCAAGCTCCTAAGTCAGAGGACACTGTAAGAACTGAAGAAGGGAGGACAACCGATTTAGGGAAAGCACGTATTATTTTATACGAGGCAGGGATTGACTCGCATTCATTAACGAATGAGGAAATTTTAGGGATATGGAAACGTTCGCAAGGAACTAAAGATTTCGTAAAAAATGTAAAAGAAGTATTAGCAAAAAATGAACATTAAATATTTCTGACAAAATTTCTAAAAGAAGATTGCCGTCATTTATTGGGAATGTTCAAAAAAATTTAGAAATCATCAATAATTGCTAATAAAGTTATGAGAATGATGCCCTAGCAACAGTGAAATCGAGAAATATTAATTTCTCGATTTTTTGGATACAGGCAAGTAAATTCTATCAGGAAAACAAATTTAAAGTAAATGTTATTTTAACGTAAATGTAACGATAGAAACCTCAAAAAGAAATGAAAGATAAATTAAAAACCTTGAATTAGAAACTTTATTATGATAAAGTTAGAAAAAGAAAAGAACCCAAACTTTGCAAGACGGAGAGTGACGGGGCTCTTTTTTGTGTAAAATTGCAAGAGACATAAAAAGGAAAGGTTTGAGGAACTAAGGATGTTCAAAGATAAGTGTATCAAAGGATTCAGGATGTGGAAATCCGGGAAGAAATGGTGTGTATCTGGTGCAGTATTTATCATGGTATTGTTCGGACCATCTGATATATTAGGTGCTGCGGATGTCATTACTCATCCTTTAGAGGGAGAAACTTCTGTCACGAGTGCCCCAAATACTGGTTCATCAGCTGATAATGTTAAGCCGAACACAGTTACAAATGAGGCAGCTTCAACAGAAACAGATAAGGGAAGCGGTACCGAAGGAGTAGGAAAACTACGCAGAGTATCTACAGCTGCAGCAGAAGCTATGAATCTTAGTTTAGATATGAATGCAAGTACGACAACTACTGAACATGATGTCAGTTTTAATCTGACCTCTGATGGTGTAGGATGGCCGAGTAGTCCAGCCGAATCTAAACAATTTGGAGTTGCAGGTAATTTTACTGCTGGGCAAGTGATAACAATAACTGTTCCTAAAGGAATAGTGGTCTCAACATATGATGCTGTTGCAGGTATGACTGTGTCAAAATCTCAAAGTGGGGAAAATACAGTATTAACTTATACGGCAACAACTGATATCACTGCATCGTTCAATGTTTCTTACTATTTTGGAACTCAGGGAAACAATGCTCAATTTGCTCCTGGTTCTACTGCTTTACCCGTGACTGTAACCAGTGACGCGACGACTGTTTCAGGTAACATCATTGCGGTAAATCCTACAACAAGTAGTGCAACTGCCAGAGTTCATAACACAGCAGTGTCTAATAATGTCTTTACAGCAGATGGAAATTCGACCTATAACTTTGTTTTAGGCATAAAGACAACACCAGATTTTACGGATTCAAGTCAACAAATTACCCAAGCAATACATGCTAAAATGTCAGGTGTCATTCATGTACCAAAGGGATTTGTCCTTACAGGAGCTTCTGTTGCCAATTATTTAGATACTCAAGCCAATGCTCCAACAGACGGAAGTGCAGTTCCACCAATTCCAAGCGGTTTGACACAACCAGGGGGAGCAGGTTCTGACATTATCGTGTCTGATATAGTTGGTGGAGGTTACAACCGGTACAATGAAGCTTTTCTGTACTTGTACGGCTATTTTGCCACAGGAACTGAAGCTGGTACATATAATTTCTCAACGGACTTATCTCTTCATCCACAATATTATGATGGAACAGTTGGAAATATTCCTGTAAGTAGAGGAAGTTTTTCTGATATCACTATTGGTTCTGCAAACCCAGGTACGATGACTGCAAAATATGGCGGGGTTTTAGAAGGCTATGATGCAAATAGCTTAGATTTAGACCATGCAGGTTTTTATTCAAAAACAATCAGTAAAAATACGGGAGTAACAGGATTTGTCACAGGGAAGACATCAGACACATCTGTCAATAAAATTACAACCCTTCCTACAGTGGCAGTTGATTTCTTGGATACAACTGTAAACCAGACAAATGAGCTGCGAGATTATAAAGTAACACTTCCAGAAAAATGGTGTGGAAATACAACGGATATTGTTCTTTCTACCATTTCAAGAGGAATCGTAAGTGATAGTGGAAATGAGAATAACAATGGGCCTTTTACTGTTGTTATGGACAATGGCAGTACGTACACAGTGAGCTCCTTGAATAGTGCTGATGCAGCTATTACTTCAGCTATTTCGGCCGGAGCGCATATTAAAAGTATCTCAGCCCAAGCTAAAATCCTTGCAGGAAATAACATTCAAGTTCAGTTAAGAAATGCTGTTATTGAAGACGGCGCTTATAATAACGGAGACAGAGTTCCTATCCAACTAGATGTTCACAGTGTGACCTCTAATACTGATATAAGCGTAGTAGGACATTTAAAATACTTTGATGAAAGTACAGTAAGTTCTTCACAATTTAGTGTAAGGAACACACTTGACTACAATATTTCTGGTACATATACTCAGGGACAAACGTTTACTACTGGCGCGAAGTGGACGTTGCTTAATAAAGAAACAACCTTGACTAACAGTATAGACGGAAGAATATTAATCCCTGGAACAGCTATTGCCGGAGCTACAGCTGATGTTAAATTGCCTACCATAATCATAAGTAGTGTAGATAAAGGAATGATAGACCTTGATCAAAGTAGACTTGGAAATTGGGGCTGGATATATAATGGGAAGAAATATTCTCCGGTGATTACCGATATGGGAATAGATCCGACGACTGGTGAACATTTAACAAAATTAGATTTCTCACAATACACTGTTACAATCCCAGCAGACACAAACCCAGATAGGGCGTTTATGTTTCCAGATGCGTTGCCGTGGAAAGTTAGCGATATCGCCGCTCCCGCAACTGGTGTAACTTCTCATTGGATTTCACAATTGATAGACAACAATAAGGATGCGCTTCATCCTGTCTACGGTGGAAAAACTTATGATGGTTCAACTGGGATGAAATGGACAGTTACAGCTCCAGCTCATATTGCTGCAAAAGTAGGAATAGCGGGAAGCAAAACAGGGGAAAATACTTTTTACACGGAGAAAACTGGGAGTGCTGGCTTTGACAGAGGGTTGAAATCTGATGACTCAGACGATAACAACTCTGGACGTATTATGTTATCAGTGACCAATGGTTCACCTGGAGACTATACAAATGCCCAGGAAGTTGCTGTTTTACCAAGTGTTGAAAACGGTGATAAATTTACACTTAACTTAACAGGACCTGTAAATGGAATCCAAGGAACAGGAGCAAGAGTCCTCTACTCTACAAAAACGTATTCTCTTCCTAAAAGTGGGTCCTATCAATCGCTAGATTTAACGACCAGTGATTGGGTGGATGAGAGTAAAGTAAATGATTGGTCTACAGTACGTTCTGTTGCTCTTGTTTCAGATAAGTTAGCTTCTCAAAATGTATTGGCGGGCTATCTACCTGTAGCGGTTGCTGATATTAAAAATACGAAGATTGCTGATACTGCAACTGTACAAAGCTATAGTTATGCTAAGGGAGCAATTGAGGGCAGTGACTTAAGCACAAATACCCCGATGAAAGCTCAAATTTACGGTATTCCGCAGATTAATGTACATTATGTAGAAACAACAGATGGTACAACTTCAAACGGTAATGTATTGGCAGATACGGAAACGATTACTGGGGTGGATACTAATGGAACGAATCCAGCTTATAAAACATATCAATCTCAGAAAAAAGATATTCCCGGATATACTTATAAAGGTCTAGCTCAAAACTCTGCACCTGCTTCTGGAACGTTGACCGATGATACTAATGATGTCACTTATCTCTATGCTAGAGATGAACAAAAAGTTCAAATCCATTATATTAATGTAAGTGGAAGTGATAAAACAAGTGATTGGAAACCTGAAGATGGCATAGAATTAAAAGACGCTCTTCAAACATTAACCGGTTACTCTGGAGAAACTTATACAAACACTCTTGCTGTCCCTAAAGGGTATGATTTAGTGAGTGCAGATTCAGGGGCAACAAGTGGTAGTTATGATTTTGATTCAAACGTTACACAGAATGAATACGTTTATGTGAAAGCACAGAGTCAAATAGTCTTGTACAACGTTATTGATGACACAACAAAAACTAACCTAGAAAGTTCAGTTTTGTTTGACAGTGGCGACACTGATGCACCATTGAGCAAAACTCAAGAAGACTTGCAAAAAATTGCTGAAGCTTATGAAAGTAAAGGCTACAAAGTAGATAGTGTTGATAAGTTGCCTTCTAAGTTTGATAATGATAAGAACCAAGATCAAATAGTAAACATCTACTTGTCTCATTTGACTACAACTGTGACTCCAGAACAACCGGGTACACCAGGCAGTCCAATTGATCCAAATCAGCCAGACGGACCGAAGTGGCCAAAAGGCACCGACAAGTCTTCCCTTTCGAAGACCATCACCCGGACCATCAACTATGTGGACAAAAATACAGGCAAGGTCCTCAAACAAGAAGTTCAAACGGTGACCTATACCCGTACCGCAGTTGTGGACAAAGTAACAGGCGAACTGCTTGGCTATGACACCAATGGGGACGGCAAGGTAGATACGACAGAAGATGATGCTTCATGGACCACAACTTCTAATGTCTGGGATAAGCTTGT
>NZ_WIVG01000036.1 GCF_016758115.1 Lactococcus garvieae | reverse complement strand
AATATTACTACGGTATCCATGTGGACGGGCAACTGATTAGTCCTGACCGTATTAATGACTTCTTGGCTGCAGATGGAAGCTTTACCCACCATGATGACTTGTCAGACTTCTTGACAGCTGTACAGACGGGTTCCATTGATAACAACTGGGGGAACCCGGGACCAGAGGAGAATGTCCAACCCGACCAAATCAACTTTAGTATTATGGCACCGGGGACCATCTTTACTATGGCTAATGAGCAGTATCGTTATTTGGAGAATATGGACATGGGCAATCATATGATTATTAGAAATGATGCTATACGAAATGTTTCTTGGAATGATCAAGACAATCGTATTAATGAATGGTATAGCACTCTTGACCCAGCAGTTCAAGCTATGGTTCAGCCAGTGGCAAATAATTTTGAAACTGGTGCAATAGCTACTGCAGGTATAATTTGGTCAGCTGGAGAATGGCGTTGGGTGCCTACTAACCTATCGGAATTTCCAGAAGCAGAAAAAGACGTGACACATGTTGTTCCAAGTGGTAGTCGTCGTGCTTTTGCTCTTTCTTTTGCGGATATAGCACGTATGTCAGGACCAGGCCTTGCTTTTCCTAATATTATGGAACGTTTAGGAGCCAACGGTTCTTGGTGGTGGACACGTACCCCAGCAGATGAAAATCTAAGTTGGTCATTGCTTAATCGTGAGGGTGCGGGGCGTCTTGAAGGTGGGCTCCGTGATAATTTTTCTGGTAGTGGCGGAGGAGTCCGCCCAGCATTAATCGTACGTCAATAGAAAATTCTTTCAATGTAAAATGTAAATAGAACATTTCTCAAAAATAGGAACATAGCAGAATAAAAGTTTGAATTTAATGCACCTTACTCAAAATCAAAAAAACGCTCAATCTTAACCTTTCTTTAGGCTTTGATTGAGCGATTTTTAACTTTTAAGACTCCACTCTTTAGAGGAAAGCCATATGTACTACTAGCTTTACCTTAAATATCATAGAGCTTGCTTGCATGTTCATGACTAGTGTCAATGATATGTACATCGCGCTTAGTGTCCACGTCATGTTGAGCAAGAAAGCCGTCCATGGTCATGTGGGCTAATTCTTGAATATTGTTGTTCAAGCTGAGATGACCGAGGAAGATACGTTTTGTCTTGTTTCCTAGAACCCTAAAGGCTGCTTCAGCACCGTCCTCGTTGGACAAATGCCCTTGATCACTGAGGATACGTTGTTTTGTTTTCCAAGGATAGCCTCCCATACGAAGGATTTCGATATCATGATTACTTTCCATGAGATAAGCATCTGCATTCTCAATCGTTCCTCGTATCCGATCACTAACATAACCTGTATCGGTCAATAAAACAAAGGACTTATTGTCTTTCATAAAACGATAAAACTGAGGGGCAATAGCATCGTGGCTGACACCGAAACTTTCAACATCAATATCACCGAAAGTTTTAGTTTTGCCCATTTCAAAAACATGTTTTTGTTCATGAGGGATTTTTCCCAATGAATTTTTACTGTCCAACTCTTGCCAAGTCAGTTCGTTGGCGTAGAGTTGAATCCCGTATTTTCGAGCAAGAACCCCAATTCCTTTGATGTGATCCCCATGTTCATGCGTGATGAGAAGGGAGTCGATGTCCTTGATATCACGGTCAATTTCTTTCAGAAGACTTTCTATTTTTTTCCCAGACAGTCCGGCATCTACGAGGATTTTCTTTTTTTGGGTTTCTAAGTAAAAAGAATTTCCAGTACTTCCAGAGGCTAAAATCGAATATTTAAATGCTGCTTCCTTACTCATTCAGCAAAATCCTCCCAGTCGTTATTTTCTTGATTGATTTCATCACTGTAGGGGAAAGACAGAGTGAAAGTTGAGCCATTTTTGCCATCAGAAGTGACCTGAATATCGCCTTTGTGCAGTTTCATAATATCGTAGGCAATAGATAGTCCTAAGCCAGTACCACCAATTTGACTATTTCTAGAAGAGTTATCTACACGGTAGAAACGATCAAAAACTTTAGACAACGCTGGTTTAGGAATCCCTATTCCTTGGTCAGCAATAGAGGTAAATGCTTTATTGTTATTACACCATACCGTTACAGTTATAGTGCCACCATTTGGCGAATATTTAAAGGCGTTGTTAATGATGTTGTCAATAACCTGTGAGAGCTTATCAGTGTCGATCTCAAGCCAGATTTCTTGGCGAGGTATTTGGCGCTTAATTTTAAAGTTTCTATAATTTTTTTCGATGATTTTATCAAAACGATCAAGAATATAGTTGATAAAGTCAACATAGTTTATAATTTCAGTATGAAGTTTGACTTTGTCTTGATCCATGCGTGAAAGTTCTAGCAGCTCACCAATCATGCGAATCATACGGTCTGTTTCGTTGAGAGAGACGTCAACAAAGCTCGCAGCTAAGTTGGGGTCAGCGAGTGCTCCATCGTTTAGTGCTTCCAAGTAGGCTTTGACAGAAGTTAAAGGTGTTCGCAATTCATGGGAAACGTTAGACACAAAAAGGCGGCGATCACGTTCAGTCTTTTCTTGTTCAGTTGTGTCATGCAAAACGGCTATGATACCAGAGATAAAGCCAGATTCGCTTCGGAAAAGCATGAAATTAACACGAAGAATGACATTTGCACCTTCACAGTTTACAGTGTTTAAGGTCAGTTCAGGCTCTTTCTGGAGCAAGTCATGAAAAGAATATTTGTCGGATATTTTTAATATCTCTATCAGTTCTTTTCCGAGGATGCCTTCATTCGACTGATCAAGTAAATTCAGAGCTGCGTGGTTAGCCAAGTTAATATGTCCATGTCTGTCCGTTGTGATAACGCCATCGACAAGGTAGGTCAAAATGCTTTCAAGCTGGCTTCTTTGATTTTCGAGATGTTCTTGCCGATCTTCTATTTCATGTCCGAGCGTGATTAATTTATTATAGGCTGTAGAGAGTTCATCATTTTCCGTTGATTTTTGGAGATTCTCATAGTTATTATTTAGAAAATTATCAACTTGATTGGAAATTTTGTTTGCAGTCTGAGCTAAATTGCTGAGGTACCAGATAAGCAAGCTCAGAGTAACGATGTAAAAAATAAAAAATAGTAAAAGGGCTTTTGTATCACTAAGATAATATGTACTGTTCATTATCTCAAAAATGCCAAAAAGAAGTAGATGAATCACTACTCCTTTCAATACTATCGAATTAAAGAATTTATTCATGTGGTTCGCTCATGTAGTAGCCGACACCGCGACGTGTAGACACGTATTGTGGGCGACTTGGTGTATCTTCAACTTTTTCACGCAAGCGACGAACGGTAACGTCAACAGTACGGACATCCCCAAAGTAGTCATAGCCCCAAACAGTTTCAAGTAATGTTTCACGTGTGATTACTTCACCAAGATGCTGTGCAAGATAGTAAAGTAACTCGAACTCACGATGTGTGAGATCTAACTGCTTCTCATTTTTATAGGCTGCATAGTGTGTAGGATTGATACGCAAAGTACCAATAACCAATTCTTTTTTAGAATCTTTGGGTTGTTCCACAGGCATGTTTGTAATTCGCCGCAAGTTTGACTTAATGCGCGCCAGCAATTCACGGTTTGAAAATGGCTTCGTAATATAATCATCTGCGCCAAGTTCAAGACCGATAACTTTATCAAACTCTGTATCTTTGGCAGAAACCATCAAAATCGGAACCTCAGAAGTCTTACGGATTTGACGTGTAACTTCAAGGCCATCAATTTTTGGCAACATCAAATCAAGATAGATAAGGTCTGGTTTTTCTGATTCAAAGAGTTCAAGAGCTTCTTCACCATCAAAAGCAGTGACTACTTCATACCCTTCTTTGACGAGATTAAATTTAACAATATCTGAAATTGGCTTTTCGTCGTCAACAACAAGAATTTTTTTCATGATAATCCTTTCGCTTAGATGTATTTAATATTAATTGCTTTTCTCATTATACAATTATTACAGTAGTATAGCAAGGTAAAGATGTCCATAATATAGAAATTTTACAAAAGCGAAATCATTTGTAAAATAAGAAACTTATATGGTAAAAAATGTTTACAAAATAAGAATTTCTGCATAAATTTTGTCACAATGCTCTTTACAGAAATCTATAAGAACTTTGACACACGATTCAGACTTTGGGATACTATTCAAGCAAATTGCAGACAAAAAAGTAAAAAAACGTTTCTAGATTTTAGTGAATAGGACACTTGGAGAAAAGCAACTTCCCTGCTTTTTTGCTATAATATAAGTTATGAATGGAATACTTATTAGTCTGGAAGGACCGGATGGAGCCGGTAAAACAACGGTTTTACAAAGGATACTTCCTGAACTAGAAAAATCACGATATGAGGTGCTTGCAACACGTGAACCAGGCGGAGTACGTGTGGCAGAAGAAATTCGCAAGATAATTCTCAGCACAGAAAATACAGAAATTGACAGCAAGACAGAGCTGATGCTATTTGCTGCAGCAAGGCGGCTACACATGCAGACGAAAATGCTCCCTGCTCTTGCAGCAGGAAAACTTGTGCTTGTCGATCGTTTTATTGATTCTTCAGTTGCTTATCAAGGTTATGGACGTGCGCTTGGCGTTGAACCTGTAAATTGGCTTAATGAATTTGCAACAGACGGTCTTAAACCGGATTTGACATTATATTTCGATATTGATACAGATATTGCACTGGAGCGCATCATGAGGAACAGAGCGGATGAGCTGAACCGCCTTGACTTGGAGCGTGCTGAGATGCACCGCAAAGTAAGACAAGGTTATTTAGAAATTGTGCAACATGACCCAGAACGCTTTGTCACAATAGATGCAAGTCAAGATATTGATACAGTTGTTGCAGATACGCTAAGAGCTATCAAAAAAAGGTTTTTCTTGTAATAAAAATTCAAAATTAAGGAGTTTCTATGAAAATCGCAGAAATCCAGCCCATGCTTTATAAAAGATTTCAACATATTTTGCAAAACCATAAGTTGAGTCATGCTTATTTATTCAGTGGTGGTTTCGGCAGCTTTGATATGGCGATATGGTTAAGCCAAGCGATTTTTTGTGAAAATCCAAAGAAAGGTCTACCTTGTGAAGCGTGCCGACATTGTCGGTTAGTCGCAATGGAAGAGTTTACTGACTTGCACATCATTCGTCCAGAAGGGCAAACTATAAAGACGGGGCAGATTCGCGACTTATCAGAGGTTTTTAGTCAGTCTGGATTTGAGGGGAGTCAAAAGGTAGTGATTATTACCGAGGCAGAAAAAATGCATAGTAATGCGGCGAATGCTCTCCTCAAGTCCATTGAAGAGCCAGATAACGCAACCCATGTTTTTTTGCTGACAGAAAACGAAAATTTGATTTTACCAACGGTGAAGTCCCGGGCACAAGTCTTTAGCTTTCCTAAAAACAGTGCTTATATGCAAGAAATTCTTGAAAATAGAGGCATATTAAAAACACAGGCAGAGCTGCTTGGACGAATTTGCACTTCTGTTGAAGAGGCCCAGGAGATAGCAGGAGCCTCCTGGTTTACTGAGACTCTCAATAAATTACAACAGCTGATAAAATTAACAAGAACCGATCAGAGAGAAGCCTTTCTTTATCTTTCAAGTGTAGTGGAGAATGTTGAGGAAAAAGAGAGGCAGAAACTTATTTTTTCATTGCTCTTAGAACTGTTTAATCAAGAGAAACTGTCTGAAAAGCTTCAAAGTACTTTTCAGGCAGAAAAGATGTGGAAAAGTAATGTTCGCTTTGGAGCTTGTTTAGAATATATAGTACTGAAATAGGAAGAAAATACTATGATTTATGAAATAGAGTTTACGCATGGGGAGCAAAACGCCTTTGTAAGTAGCTGCATAGCGCTTATGCCCAGAACTCAAGTCATTATCCAAAATGAAAAAGGAAAATGTCATGGGCGTGTAATAAAGCAATTGCCGGAAGGAAGTGAGATGAACACTTCGGGAGAGATTGTGCGTGCAGTAACGGAAGAAGACAGGGAGTTGATTGAAACAACGGAGGAACTTTCGCAAAAAGCATGTACTAAGATTCGTCAAATTGTTGCTGCTCATGGTATTGATATGAAGGTTACAAATGCAGCTTATAATTTAAATCAGAGTCAGCTTTTTGTGTCCTTTACGTCGGAAAACAGAGTGGATTTTCGAGAGTTACTGAAAGAATTAGCAGCAACTTTCCGTACACGTATTGAACTCAGACAGATTGGTGCGCGTGATGCTGCAAAGATTTATGGAGGAGTGGGTCCTTGTGGACGTCCGCTGTGTTGTTCTGAATTTATCTACGAATTTCCTAATGTTTCGATTAAGATGGCTAAAAATCAGTCCCTATCTTTGAAACAAAGTAAGCTTAATGGTCTCTGTGGGCGTTTGATGTGTTGCCTGTCCTATGAAGACGAGTTTTACCGCGAAGCTCGAAAAAATTTCCCTGATTTTGGTGAACATGTTACGACTCCGCAAGGCGAAGGAAAAGTTATCGGATTGAATATCTTGAACAATAAAATTAAGCTCCAGCTTGAGCATACGATAAAAGAGTTTGACATTTCAGAGGTTGAGATGTAAGGTGTCTTAAGATTTAGGTGATTTATGGGGGGAACAATGATTGATAAGAATGAGATTTATGTGCAACTTGGACTATTAGAAGAAAGTTTAGCTTATACATTGAGCCAGATCTCAGCAGTACGTGATGCGCTTGATGAATCGTTAAGAGAAAATGCGACAATTCGCATGGAAAATGAAAAGCTACGTGAGCGTTTGGCTCATGTCGAGAAGAAAGAAGGAAAAGCTAGCTCAAAATCAAAAAATGAGCCTAATCCAAATCTTATTCAAATTTTTAATGAAGGCTTTCATGTGTGCCACTTACATTATGCTGAACGTTTGCAAGATGGCGAGAATTGCTTGGATTGTTTGGAGCTTTTATACAGATGATCAATATACAAAGGAGCTTCAAAGGAGAAAAAGAAGCTGGAAAACTCTACTTGGTGCCCACGCCCATTGGCAATATGCAGGATATGACCCTACGTGCGTTAGAAACATTGCGCAGTGTGGACGTGGTGGCAAGTGAGGACACGCGCAATACTCAAAAACTTTTAAACCATTTTGAGATTAAAGTTGCACAAGAATCTTTTCATGAACATAATTCCTTTGAGAAAATTCCTAAGATTCTGGATTTTCTTTTGTCAGGAAAGTCAGTGGCTCAGGTATCTGATGCAGGCATGCCTTCGATATCGGATCCGGGTCATGACTTGGTTGTTGAAGCGACTAAGCTAAACATTGATGTCATTGCTCTCCCTGGCGCCTCAGCGGGTATTACAGCGCTTATCGCTTCAGGTTTGGTGCCTCAGCCTCATGTTTTTTATGGCTTTTTACCACGAAAAAAGGGGGAGCAGAAAAAGTTTTTGGAAATGAAGAAGGCTTATCCAGAAACGCAGATTTTTTATGAATCCCCATATCGTGTGGCAGAAACCTTAGAGAATATGTTTCAGGTTTATGGCAATCGCCAAGTGACTCTGGTCAGAGAATTGACAAAAATCTATGAAGAATACCGGCGTGGAAAAATTTCCGAAATTTTGCTCTCATTGAAAGAACAACCGATAAAAGGAGAATGCTTGATTATCGTTTCGGGTTTTAGCGGTAGAGGAGAGACTGAAGGAGTTGAAGAAACTTCCCCTTTGGAGGCTGTTGCTCGTCTTGTTGAGGAGGGGATAAAGCCGAATGTGGCCATTAAACAAGTTGCAAAAGAACGGAACTTGGTGCGTCAAGAGCTTTATGCGCAGTATCATAACTTATAAAAAATTTCAAAAAGTAAAAAAAATCGCTCCATTTGGCATATAATAATGCTTTGTTGAGCGATTTTTTCTTATTTTGGATAAATTTTTTATCTCTGCATCTCTGATTATGCTTAACAGTGTCCGTCTACATTTTCATTAATCCAGCGCTGATTTTTCTCATCAAAAATTCTTAGCTGGGGATTGTCAAGAATAAATTTAAGAGCTTCTTCTCTGCTTAAACCACTGTATTTAACGGCCGCATCCAAAGTGACAATCTCCATGTTTTCAAGGGCTAAACGTAAATTTTCCATAGGTTCATTATATCTTTTTTTCTAAAATTTAGGAAAAGAAAGTACAGAGCCGTCATTTCTCCTACAGATTTTCTTAAAAAGAAATTGCCACTTGATTTTCACTCTCAAATTTTATAAAATTGTCAAGTACCTTTGTGTACCTTAATGGAGAATTTATAGTTATGACTACAAATAAAATGGGCACGGGAACAGCTCATGCTAAATTAATTTTGATTGGAGAGCATTCAGTTGTCCATGGACAGCCTGCCATTGCGCTTCCTGTCAAGATTTTGAAAACAACGGTTACAATTTCTTCTATCAAATACGGACAATACATTGAAAATAATGAATCTCGTCGTAGATTGGATGTGCTGGGAGACGAATTTGAGGGGGTGCGCCAACTTATTTTACGCCTATTGGAGAAATTTCAGTCTGTAAAGCTTCCTTTTTCGTTAGAAGTAGATTCTAATATCCCTCTTGGTCGTGGTTTGGGGGCATCCGCTGCTTTGGCAACAGCCATCACACGTGCTTTTTATGATTTCTTTGACACAGAGCTAACAGATAAGACACTTTTATCTTTTGCCAACTTCTCAGAGAACATCACACACGGGCGCTCATCGGGTATTGATGTGGCAACCGTTAATTCGGAGTCGCCGCTTTGGTTTATCAAGGGGCAAACGGCGGAACCTTTTGACTTGAAGCTTTCAGGCCATTTGGTTATTGGGGACTCAGGAGTACATGGTTTTACAAGTCAGGCTATTAGTATAGTAAGAGAAAAGTTATCTGACAATAGGGTAAAAGCTCAAGAATATATTGAGAATCTGGGAAGTCTTTCTAAAGCTTCAAAAGATTTTTTGATGACCAATAAATTGGAGGAATTTGGGCAGGTGATGAATCAAGCCCATGAAAATCTCTCGGCTCTTGGTGTGTCGCACCCTCGTCTGGATACCCTTGTGGATACGGCCCTAAGAAACGGCGCACTGGGAGCGAAGCTTACAGGTTCTGGTTTGGGCGGAGTGATGGTCGCTTTGGCTTCTAATGAAAAAGATGCCATTCATATCAGTCAAAAACTTTTGAAAAATGGAGCGAAAAACACTTGGATTTACTCTTTTTAAAGTCTAAAGATGTGATTGACCTTTAGGAATATGGTTTTCCTGAAGGTTTTTTTATTTCAAAATGACTTAAGGTTTTAAGGGGACGTTATTTATAAGCTTGGAGATTGCCCTTGGTCCTTAGATTTTCCTAACTGGTGAAGTACATTTATTTATAAAAGCGTGGCGCTTTCATTTGTCCTTAGAAAGCATTATAATATAAGCAAAGCGATGGAGGAGTATCATGATAAGATATAAAAACATTTTGGTGCCAGTAGATGGCTCAGAAAATGCATACAAGGCACTTCGTGAAGCAGTAGAAATTGCTCAGGCGAATAAGGATGAAATTTCTATTTTGATAGTACAGGATGACGGGAAATTATACGGTCATGCTTTGCCTATTCCTAAACAACGCTACACAAGAGCTTCAGAAATGATTGTGCAAGAAGCTCTAGATGTGGTAAAAGACACTGTCAAAAGTCAAATCTTTGTGGTTGTTGGACTGCCTAAAAAACAGATTGTAGAATTTGCGACAGAGCAGAAAAGTGATTTGATTGTCATGGGAGCCACAGGTGCGAATTATTTTGAGCGAATGACCTTAGGTTCAACTACAGCCTATGTTGTTAACCATGCCCCTTGTAATGTTACAGTGGTGAAGTAGTAGACATGGGCAATATATTTTTCTCATTCAACAGAAATTAAAACAATATACGAATCAGAACAGTTGATTATACACGAGGAACGTAATTCTTTTTCCTGTTCTTTTTTTCTTTATTAAGAGAAGAAAAAAGGGGGAGAACCATAGCAACTTGCAAATTTCCTTTAAAATCTGCGGCAGTTGGGACAAGGTGAAAAATAACAAATGGCTAAATTTCAGTACCTTTGTTATAATGGGAGAGATTAATCCCCATAAGAGGAAAAATAAAATGAATGAAATTACCGTAAGAGCACATACGAATATTGCCTTGATTAAATATTGGGGTAAAGCGAACGTGCCATTAAACATCCCAACAACGAGTTCCTTATCAATGACTTTGGATAGGTTTTACACAACGACTTCAGTTGCATTTGCTGATCAGGATCAGCTGGTCTTAAATGGACAAACTGCAGATGCGACACGGGTGCATAATTTCTTAGACATGCTCCGTGCAAAACATGGTGATTTTCCTGCTGTCTTAGTGACTTCGACAAATCATGTGCCCACTGCGGCAGGATTAGCATCATCGGCATCAAGCTTCGCGGCTTTAACAGGTGCAATGTTTAGACTTTTAGAATTGTCAGAAGACTTGACCGAAATGTCTCGCATTGCTCGTCGTGGCTCTGGATCAGCGTCACGCTCGCTTTTTGGAAATTTTGCAGTCTGGAATAAGGGCGAGAATGATGCCTCTTCTTATGCGGAGAGTTTTTATGATGAAGACATCCAACTGTCAATGCTTGTAGCAGAGATTTCAAGTGCGCAAAAGAAAATGCCTTCAACACGAGGCATGCAGCTAGCACAAACCGCACCAACTTATCGTTCTTGGGTAGAAAAATCAGCACGTCAACTGGAAGAAATGAAAGCAGCCATTCGCCAAGCGGATATTGAAAAGATAGGTCTCCTTGCGGAAGACAATGCTTTAGGCATGCATGAGCAAAATCGTTCATGTGCAGAACCTTTTGACTATTTTACAGAGGATACGCGGCGTATCATTGCCTTTGCGCAAAAATGCTATAAGTCAGGACTTCTAGCTTTTGTGACGATTGATGCCGGACCAAATGTGAAGATTATCACGGATAAAGCTACAGAAAAGATACTTTTAGAAAAATTTCGTGCGAATTTCCCAGAAATTACCTTTGATGTCGCACATGCTGGAGGCGGTCTTGAATACTTATAAGATAGATGTTCCTGGAAAGCTTTTTATTGCGGGAGAATATGCGGTCACTCGCCCAGGTGGATTGGCGCTGGTCACTAGTCTGGAAAGTGATTTCCAAGTAAGCATCACAACAGCGACAGAAGTCAGTCTCTTACGAACCAATGTTGATATACCAGACTATACTTTTTCAATGAAAAATTTCAAGCCTGAACGAACAGGTCCGTGGAATTTTGTCATGACGGCGATTGAGTATGTGCGAAAGGAAGTCAAACTGAACGAAGAGTTTGAGCTTGAAATCAAGAGTGGTCTAGGTCTTGGAAAAGACAAAAAAGGCTATGGGTCATCAGCCTGTGTTGTGGTGGGTGTCGTCAATGCGCTTAACGAATTTTTTCGTTTAAATTTGTCACTTGAACAGCGTTTTAGACTTGCTGGACAAGCGCATTACGATGTGCAAGGCAGCGGTTCGCGGGGGGATGTTGCGGCTATTATGTACGGCGGCAGTATCTTTTATGAAAATCATCAACGTGTTTTTCCCATAAATATTCCTTGGCAGCCTTATGTTGTACAGACCAATCAATCTTCTAAGACAGGAGAAAAACTAAAGCAAAAGTGGCCTAAGGAGTTCTTTGAAAAAAGTGATGAACTCGTCATTGAAATCAGCACAGCTATTGATATGCAAGACTTTGCCCTTTTTAAAGAGAAACTTTTAGAAAATCAGATACTCCTCATAAATAACCAGACCAAGGGTTACATGACAGATCAACTTGCCTTGGCCTTAAATATTATTAATAGTCAACCAGAATTGGCTGGGAAAATTTCAGGTGCTGGTTTTGGTGAAAATATCATTCTCTTTGCAGAACATGAGGAGAATATAGCTGAATTGGGGGCTGTCCTTGAAGCAGAAGGGATGAAGCTTGAAAAAGCAAGGATAGGAAAAATAAATGAGTAAAGAAATACATAGTCATCGTAAAGATGAGCATTTGTCACTTGCCTTAAAATACTGGAAGGAAGGGCGAAACCATTCTGAATTTTCATCTGCTCTACGCTTGGTTCCGAATGGTTTGCCTGAAATTTCCACAGAAGAAGTGGATTTATCTCTGACTCTCTTTGGACATCAGTTTGAATTTCCTTTTTACATAGAAGCTATGACAGGCGGCTCAAAAATGGGAAACAGGATTAACTTAGAGCTTGCCGAAATAGCTGCCAGTCAAAAGCTTGCTATGGCTGTTGGCTCACAGTCTATTGCCCTTAAATACCCTGAGTTGGCGGAAGGCTTTCGTCAAGTGCGTCAGCATAACCCTCAAGGTTTTATTTTTGCGAACATAGGCGCAGGGCATTCATTGGAAAACGCTCAAAAAGCTGTCGAGATGCTCTCTGCTGATGCTTTAGAAATCCATATCAATACCGGCCAAGAGTTAGTCATGAAAGACAGTGAAGGAGATCGTTCTTTTTACTGGCTTGAAAATATCAACGGCATTGCTGAAAACTTAGGAGTTCCTGTTGTAGTCAAAGAAGTAGGCTTTGGTATGAGCCAAAAAATGTTCAAGCAGCTCAGTCAGACAGCTGTAGCAGGAATTAATATTGGCGGCAAAGGAGGAACGAACTTTGCTTGGATTGAACGTGAGCGAGGCCAAACTACTCTAAACTTAGACCATTACGGTTTCACGGGACCAGAAAGTCTCGTAGAAGCCCGACTGGCCAAAAATAATAAGCCCTTAATTGCTACGGGAGCTGTGTCTTCTTCAATGGATATTCTTGCAGCACAGCTTTTTGGGGCCTCTCTCGTAAGCTCTGCCGGATATGTCCTGTCTGTGCTTAAGGATGAAGGTTCTCAGGCCTTGGATGAACTGTTTAGTCAGTGGAAAGATGAGCTGGTGAAACTCTATACTTTAGTTGGCGCCCGTCAGTTCAATGATCTATCACAGGTCGAATTTATCTATAATCAATCCTTGAGGCATTTTCTTGAAGAAAGAAAAGATAAGCAGATAATTTTGTAAACGGTTCTTATTTCTTTATAATATAGAGTATATTAACATTTAAGGAGAATATTATGGCTTACACACTTCCAGAATTACCTTACGCATACGATGCTTTGGAACCTTTCTTTGATGAAGAAACAATGCATCTGCATCATGATAAACATCACCAAACTTATGTAAATAATCTTAATGCAGCCATCGAGAAGCACCCTGAATTTTTTGATAAAACTGTTGGAGAATTAGTGGCTTATTTGGACAGTTTACCAGAAGATATTCGTACTGCAGTACGCAATAATGGTGGTGGGCATCTTAATCACACAATGTTCTGGGAATGGTTAGCTCCAAACGCAGGTGGTGCGCCAACGGGCGACATTGCTGCAGCAATTGATGAAGCTTTCGGCTCATTTGACAACTTTAAAGCTGAATTTAAGGCTGCTGCCACAGGTCGTTTCGGTTCCGGCTGGGCTTGGTTGGTTCTTGACTATGGTAAACTTAAAGTTGTTTCTACAGCAAACCAAGACAATCCAATTTCTGACGGTCAAATTCCGGTGCTTGGTCTTGACGTTTGGGAACATGCTTATTACTTGAAGTACCGCAACGTTCGTCCAGATTATATTGAAGCTTTCTTCAGCCTGATTAACTGGGATAAGGTAAACGAACTTTATACAAAGGCTAAATAAGCGTAAAAGGATAGAGCGCTGCTCTTAAATTAATAAAGTCTTAAGACCAGATCTTTGAAGAAGAGAGTCTGGTCTTTTTAGTGCATGTCTGG
Organism: Lactococcus garvieae; assembly: GCF_016758115.1. GTDB lineage: Bacteria > Bacillota > Bacilli > Lactobacillales > Streptococcaceae > Lactococcus > Lactococcus muris. The sequence continues at coordinate 9,339 of NZ_WIVG01000036.1, read as the reverse complement.
GCTTTTATCTGAAAAAGTTCCCCTATGGAAAAGGGAAGTTCATGATGCCCTTGCTATGGTACATGTAGTGGTATTGGATAAATCTGTCTTTTTGCTTTGCCGTTGCGTTAGCTTTTCTATCTGCTTATTAAGGATTGTGGGGAATTATTTTGGAATTTCCATGTCAGTTTGGAAGTAACTTCCCCTCGGACTGTCTATGATATAATGAAGACATGTTAACTTTTCCACTGATTAATGACATTTCACGTAAAATCATCCATATTGATATGGATGCCTTTTTTGCATCGGTGGAAATTCGTGATAATCCAAGCTTGAAAGGAAAACCTGTTGTTATTGCTCGGAGCCCTTTACAGACAGGAGGACGAGGTGTTGTTTCAACTTGTTCTTATGAAGCAAGAGCTTTTGGTATTCATTCGGCAATGAGTGCCAAGGAAGCTTACGATCTCTGTCCACAGGCTATTTTTATTAGTGGAAATTATGAAAAATACCGTGCAGTTTCCGAACAGGTGCGTGAAATTTTTAGGCGTTATACGGATGAAATTGAAGCTGCTTCTATCGATGAAGCTTATCTAGATGTAACTGAGAACAAGATAGGATCAACAAGTGCAATAAAAATCGCCAAGCTTATTCAACATGATATCTTTGTTGAGCTTGGCTTGACCTGTTCGGCAGGAGTTTCTTACAATAAGTTCTTAGCAAAGATTGCTTCGGATTATGAAAAGCCACACGGTCTGACGGTTATCATGCCTAAAGATGCTAAAAAGTTTTTAGCAGACCTTCCAGTTGAAAAATTTCATGGAGTAGGCAAGGCAACCGAAATGAAGCTGCATGAGATGGGCATATTTACAGGAGCAGACATACAGGCAGCAGATCCTTTAGTTTTAGCAGAACGCTTTGGTCTTTACGGATGGAAACTTTTTCAAAAAGCAAATGGTATTCATGATTCGGCAGTAGTTACTAGCCGCCAGCGTAAGTCTGTAGGAAAAGAGAAAACCTATGGCAAATTACTTTATCAGATTGAAGATGTAAAGCAAGAGCTCATCAATCTATCAGAACGCGTTGCAGACAGTCTTAAAAAACATCATCTTAAAGGAGATACAGTCGTTTTAAAGTTGCGTTATTCAGACTTTCGAACTTTAACAAAAAGAAAAAAACTTTCTGAGAAACTGAGTGAAGCAGAAGCTTTGGCACTTGTTGCTCAAGATTTACTTGAGGAAATTGACTATGATGATACCCTAGGAGTTCGCCTTCTGGGTGTGACGCTTACTGGATTTGGGGCAGAAGAATTACGATTAGATATGCCAGACTAAGAAAAGGAATAAAGGGTAATTTTCGTTCTTTTTTGATCAATAAGAAGCAGAGTCCAAGTATACACGCAATTTGAATCAAAGAAAGCAGCTGATTTAGTGAAAGCGAAAATGATGCGAGAAAAAGCCAGAGAAAATCTCCAGCACCGATTTTGATGTCGAAAAAATAAGAAAAGTAGGCAAGGCCCAGCCAAAAATACGTCCAAGCATTTGAGGGAAAACATAAGAAAAATATTCCGGCAAAAAATAGCCCGAGACTCAAAGGGTAAGAAAAAGAATCAATATCAAACTTGCTTAGAAGCAAGCTAAGGAGCAAGGTCCAAAAATGTAAAAAATCTAAATCAAACCATGCGGCTACAAATAAAACCCCTGTCAAAAATTCTAGAAAAAAATAGCTATAAGAAAAACGGGCTTGGCAATAGAAACAGCGGCTTTTAAAAATGAGTTGAGAAAACAAAGGGACTAACTGCTTCCATGTCAGTACCCTTTGACAACTGTTACAGCGAGAACGTCCCCAGATAATGGAATCCTTTGAATACCAGCGGTCGGTGACCAATCCTAGAAAAGAGCCAACACTGCAACCCACTGTAAAAATGAAAAATACAAGCATACTTATGAAGACGTAAAAAAGCGAAAAAATTCACCAAAGAATTAAAATAAGAGATAGTGGTTTAAAAAGTAGTTAAAAAATATAAATAAAACTGTACCCGCCAAGGGCAGCTGGAATAAAGGTCTCAAAAATACAAAGTGCTTAACCAGCGGTATCAGCATATGGAGGCAAAAAGTGCTAGTCCCCACCTTCCCTTCTGTTTGGCAAGCTAACGTGTTATTGTAGAAAACGAAAGAGTGGCAGTAGAATTGTAAATAGCCGCTTGGTTATCCATTGTACGGTCTAAAAGTATCCATTTGGTGAAGTTCTTCTACAGCTCCTATATTTGCTTGCGTTTTTGGCACATATCTTCCGCAATGGATAGTTCAAAGATTGGATTAGGGACAAGCAGTCAAGCTCTAATTTATAGGGAATAAGAGGCTCTGTCTTATGATTTAAAGTGCTGTAAATCCTCTTGACAATTGTACCAATATCTATACGATATGTGCGGTTCTATTATTGGATTACTTGGCTATATTTTTATATAATTATAGTAGAAATAAAAAATTGGAGGTTACTATGTCAAAGGAAAAAACACAAGAAGTTTTGAATCAAACAGTTGCAGATTTATCTAAAGCAGCAGCGCTTATTCACCAAACTCACTGGTATATGCGTGGTTCTGGCTTCTTAACATTGCACCCTAAAATGGACGAGTTCATGGATGGACTGAACGATCATTTAGATGAGTTTGCAGAACGTTTAATCACTATCGGTGGTTCACCTGTTTCAACACTTAAAGAATTTGATGAAAAGTCAAAAATTGAGCTTCATCCTGCAACTTGGGACAAGTCAATGTCTGAACGTTTGCAAGAAGTTTTGAATGCCTATAAGTACTTGGCGAAACTTTTCCAAAAAGGTATGGACGTGGCTGAAGCTGAAGGAGATGCAGTTACAGTTGACCTTTATACAGTTGCACTAGGCGATGTTGAGAAAACAATCTGGATGCTTGAAGCAGAGCTTGGATAATAAAAAGAACCTTAGTTTTTAAGGTTCTTTTCGTTATCCTTTTTTTATTTTCCCTGTCCAGTTGTTAAGCCCATCTTTGAGGATGTAAATTTCAGGGACACCAGCTTTTTTGAGTTGTTTAGCGACCTTGACTGAGGCAAGTGGTTTGCCATTTTCATAGAGCAAGACGGGTTTCTTTTTATTGATAGCGTTTAGGCTCTGCTCCATCTGTGAGGCTGGTAAATTACGCGCGCTGAGGATATGCTTTACACGAAATTCTGAAATCTCGCGTATATCAATAAGTTGTGATGTTGCCATCAAGCGTTCAAATTCAGGCTGTTCCACAACTTTAGCATTACGCTTAAGTGTCCAACGTGGATAGATGAAAAAGACGATGATGATAGCTAAAAGTATAAAGTTAATGACCCAAAGCATTTGTTTTCTCCTAAGATTATTTTTTAAATTTTAAAGCGAGACTTGCTGCGCCGATAATACCAGCATCATTCCCCAGTTCAGCAAGTTTTATTTTTGTTGATTCACGTACAGTTGGGAAAGAGTATTTTTTGAAGTTTGCTTCTACTTTGGCGCGAAGAAATTCGCCAGCAGCAGATACTCCACCCCCGATAACGATAGCAGCAGGATTAAGTGTGCTTCCAAGATTTGCGCAAGCAAAGCCAAGATAGTAAGCAAACTTATCAACGACACTCAATGAAAAGGCATCGCCAGCCTCAGCTGCAATAAAGATGTCTTTAGAAGTTACTTCGTCACCATTGTCAATACTTGCTTTAATTTGGCTGTCGCCTTCGTATTCTTCAGCGAATTTTCTTGCGAGACGTACAATACCAGTTGCAGAAGTTACCGTCTCAAGGCAGCCATAGTTTCCACATGTACAAGCAAAGCCGTTATGGGGTTCTACAACGATATGTCCGATTTCCCCAGCGGCGCCTACAATACCGTGGAGGAGAGCACCATCGGCAACAATACCGCCACCAACACCAGTTCCTAAGGTGATGAAGACAACATCGGGTTGATTTTCGCCAGCACCAACCCAGCGTTCGCCTAAAGCAGCAACATTTGCATCATTATCAAGGATAAAAGGTAGTCCAACACCTTGGCTGATTGGGACTCCAACTTCTTGGACATCTTCCCAGTTTAGATTGTATGCACCACGGACAGTAGCAGCTTCAATATCAACTGTACCAGGCGTTCCCATACCAATACCGACGAAGTCTGATTTATCCAAGTTGTAAAGTTCCAAGCGGTGGTTGATGGATTCGATAATATCAGGGACGATGTGCTTTCCGTCATTCAAGATATTTGTCGGGATAGCCCACTTATCTTGTACCTCACCTTCAAGTGTCAAAATCCCAAACTTGATGGACGTTCCACCGAGATCAACACCAATAATTTTGTTAGCCATTTCGTTTATCCTCCTCAATTCTTTCTTCACGACGTAAAATAAGTTGAGCTGTAAGGTAGTCCTCATCACTTTTCTCGAAAATACCTTGCTCAGCCATTTGGGAGAGTTCTTGTTGCATAAAATAAATCGCATCTAAGCGATTGGTCATGAAATTAATAAACCCATATTTTTTTAACATTTCTTGTACATCGTAAAGTGTTCTCATCTCTCTATTTTACCTTAACTGTAAGCGGTTTTCAAGTGTTGGGAGGATTTTTTCTCTCTAACATTCGGTGTGTATTTAGCCATGATTTTTTTCAAAGAAAGGGGACAAATTTATAAGGGTAGGAGTATGACTTTTCTCTCTAAAACTTGTAAACGCGTGCATTTTCGCCTTTGCCTAAAAGTGTGCTATAATAAGTCTGATATATTGTTTGGGCGCCCATGAAAGCTAGCGTTCAAGCTGTGGAGATACGATTTCCGCAGGAAATTTTCGAAAGAATAGGTAGAAATAAATTGACTAAATTACGCGAAAACATCAGAAACGTTGCGATTATTGCCCACGTCGACCATGGTAAAACAACTTTGGTTGATGAGTTGCTTAAACAATCTCAAACGCTTGATGCCCGTACAAACCTCGCTGAACGCGCGATGGACTCCAACGCTCTTGAACAAGAACGTGGGATTACAATCCTTGCTAAAAATACAGCCGTAGAATATGGCGACACACGCATTAACATCTTGGACACACCAGGGCACGCGGACTTCGGTGGTGAAGTAGAACGTATCATGAAGATGGTTGACGGCGTTGTTCTTGTCGTGGATGCTTATGAAGGTACAATGCCTCAAACACGTTTTGTATTGAAAAAAGCTTTGGATCAAAACTTGACACCAATCGTTGTCGTGAACAAAATCGATAAACCATCTGCACGTCCACAAGAAGTTGTTGATGAAGTTTTGGAACTTTTCATCGAACTTGGTGCCGACGATGATCAATTGGATTTCCCAGTAGTTTATGCTTCAGCAATTAACGGTTCATCTTCATTGAGCGATGATCCAGCAGATCAAGAAGCAACGATGGATCCAATCTTCAACACAATCATCGAACACATTCCAGCGCCTATCGATAACTCTGACGAACCCTTGCAATTCCAAGTTTCTCTTTTGGACTACAATGATTTCGTGGGTCGTATTGGTATCGGACGTGTCTTCCGTGGAACGATCAAAGTAGGCGACAATGTAACCTTGTCTAAACTTGATGGTTCAACGAAGAACTTCCGTGTCACAAAACTTTTTGGTTTCTTTGGGCTTGAACGTCAAGAAATTACGGAAGCAAAAGCAGGGGACTTGATTGCTGTTTCTGGTATGGACGATATCTTCGTTGGTGAAACTGTTACACCGACAGATGCTGTTGAACCATTGCCAGTACTTCACATTGACGAACCAACACTTCAAATGACTTTCCTTGTAAACAACTCACCATTCGCAGGACGCGAAGGTAAATGGGTAACTGCACGTAAAGTTGAAGAACGTTTGCAAGCAGAACTTCAAACAGACGTTTCGCTTCGTGTTGAAAGTACTGATTCACCAGATAAATGGATCGTTTCAGGCCGTGGAGAGTTGCACTTGTCTATCCTTATCGAAACCATGCGTCGTGAAGGCTATGAACTTCAAGTGTCACGTCCAGAAGTTATCGTTAAAGAAATCGACGGCGTAGAGTGCGAACCATTTGAACGTGTACGTATCGACACACCTGAAGAATATCAAGGTTCAATCATCCAAGCCCTTTCAGAACGTAAAGGGGATATGTTGGATATGGAAATCACTGGTAACGGTCAAGCCCGTTTGGTCTTCTTAGTCCCAGCACGTGGTTTGATTGGTTTCACAACAGAATTTATGTCAATGACACGTGGTTATGGTATCATGAACCACACCTTTGACCAATATATGCCAATGGTTAAAGGAACAATCGGTGGACGTAGTCGTGGGGCTTTGATTTCTATGGATCAGGGGACAGTAACAGCTTATGCTATGGGCTATGTACAAGAACGCGGCGTCCTCTTTGTTGAACCAGGAACAGAAGTTTATGGTGGTATGATTATTGGTGAACACTCACGTGATAATGACCTAACTGTTAACGTTACAAAAGCTAAGCAACAAACAAACGTTCGTTCATCTAATAAAGACTCAACTTCAGTGCTCAATGCTTCTAAAATCTTGTCACTTGAAGAATCTCTCGAGTTCTTGGGTGATGATGAATACATGGAAGTCACACCAGAGTCCATCCGCTTGCGTAAACAAATTCTTGACAAAGCAATGCGTGAAAAGGCAACGAAGAAGAAAAAAACTGCTGAGTAATAGAGTTGAAACGTCTTTCTAATCTCAGAAGAGAAGCAGTTTTAAAAGCAAATAAGATAAGGAGAAAAGCATGTTTTATCTGATACTTTTGGTTTTATTTGCCTTGGGCTATATCTTTTTAATGCCTAAGGATGTGCGAAGAAGTACAGATATCTTTGTCTTTGCCTCAGTGGCTGTGCTTATCGTTGCTGTTGTAATTGGTCAGGCTGTCAGTCATAGAGCAGCCTTGTATGATATTGCAATGGTGATTGCTCTTTTAGCGCTTGCTTTTAAGGCACTTGTGGAAATTGAAAAATTATAGAAAAAATAGTTTGTCTCTGACAGACTATTTTTTGGAGGTAATATGGATATAGAAAAAATCGAAAAAGCCTTCGGTCTTGTACTTGAGAACATCATGGGGATTCAAGCTGAACTGACGACGGATTTTTATGATGCCTTTGTGGAACAAAATGCAGCTTATCTGGGGGCCTTGGAGTTTGCTGACATTACAAAAGTTAACAATGACAAGATTCGTTCAATGAATCTTACAAAGAGTGAGTGGCAGAAACTTTTTCAGTTTGTCTTACTCCAAGGGTCACGTGTAGCACCGATGCAGGCAAATCACGCTTTAACACCAGATTCCATTGGGTTCATCTTTAATTTTATTATCGAAGAACTACATAAGGAGAGGAAAGTACGTGTGCTGGAGTTTGGCTCAGGTACAGGAAACTTGGCAGAAACGCTCTTGGTTTATTTGCAGAAAGAGTTGGACTATGTCGGTTTTGAGATAGATGACTTATTATTGGATTTGGCTGCTTCTATGTCAGAGGTGATAGGAACCGATGCAACTTTTGTGCAAGTAGATGCAGTGAAACCCCAAACATTAGAGGCTGTAGACCTTGTGGTTAGTGATCTTCCGGTGGGATATTATCCTGATGATGAAACCGCGCGCCATTTTCAAGTTCACGACAAGTCAGAGCATACTTATGTCCATCATTTGATGATGGAGCAATCCTTTAAATATCTTAAAGAGACAGGATTTGCTCTTTTCCTGGCACCGGATAATCTTTTAACCAGTGCACAATCAGAGCTCCTGAAAGGCTGGATAAAAGAAAACGCCCATGTCGCAGCAGTTATCACACTGCCTTCATCGCTGTTTAAAGGGGCTGGAAAATCGATTTATCTACTCAGCAAAAAGCAGCTGCACACACCTACTTTTGTCTATCCGTTGACCGACTTAGCAGACCCTTCTGTTTTACAAGAATTTATGTCTGAGTTTGTGAAAAATGTCAAGATTTGACCAAAAACTCTTAGCCAGTCACTGCCTTCAATTTGGTTTTGTGATATAATTTAAGGGAGAATTGAAAGAAGAAGGAACAAATAAAATGACAAAAACGCTTGCAGTTAACGCTGGTTCATCATCAATGAAATGGCAAATGTATGAGATGCCTGAAGAAAAAGTTCTTGCCAAAGGTTTGATTGAACGTATTGGCTTAAAAGATTCAGTTACAACTGTAAAGTTTGGAGACCAAAAAGAAGAGCGGGTACTTGATATTGTAGACCACACACAAGCCGTTCATATTTTGCTTGAAGATTTGAAGCGTCTCCACATTGTTGAAGAATTTACTGAAATCACGGGAGTGGGACACCGTGTGGTTGCTGGTGGAGAAATCTTTAAAAAATCTACTTTGATTAACCAAGAAGTTTTGCAACAAATAGAGGAACTGTCGCCGCTTGCTCCACTGCATAATCCAGCAAATGCAGCAGGAATCAAGGCCTTCTTGGAACTCCTGCCTGATGCTACAGCTGTAGCTGTGTTTGATACGGCTTTCCACACAACAATGCCTGAAAAAGCTTTCCGTTATCCTTTGCCTAAAAAATATTACACTGAAAATGCCGTGCGTAAATACGGGGCACACGGAACTTCACACATGTTTGTGGCACAGGAAGCTGCAAAAATGTTGGGCAAGGATATTAAGGATACAAAAATTATCACTGCACACATCGGAAATGGTGGTTCTATCACTGCTGTTAAGGGTGGCGAGTCAATGGATACCTCAATGGGCTTCACACCATTAGCAGGGATAATGATGGGAACACGTACAGGCGATATGGATCCTTCTGTTTTCCCTTACCTTATTGCCAACGATGATTCACTCAAAGATGCTCAAGACGTTGTCGATATGATGAATAAAGAGTCAGGCTTGCTTGGTGTATCGGGCTTGTCTTCAGATATGCGTGAAATCATTGCTGCACGTGATGCAGGAGATGCAGATGCAAGTTTGGCCTTTGAGATGTATGTGGACCGTATACAAAAATTTATAGGACAATACTTAGCTGTGTTGAATGGTGCAGATGCGATTGTATTTACAGCAGGTGTAGGTGAAAACTCTGCTCCTGTACGTGAAGCTGTCTTAAAAGGACTGTCATGGTTTGGCATTGATGTTGATTTTTCTAAGAATGTTTTTGGCTTTGAAGGTGAACTGTCAACGCCAGAGTCGCGTGTTAAGGTCTTTGTTATTCCAACTGACGAAGAACTTGTTATTGCGCGTGATGTTGAAGCGGCGAAAGCTAAGTAAAAAGTGGTGAGATTAAGTGAAGAAGCTCTAGCTCAGGCAAGAGCTTCTTTTTTGTCCGCTTTTCAGGCGCTGGTTACGGAAGCTGAAAACAAGTCCAAGTGAAAGCCCTCCTCGCTTTTCTCA
>NZ_WIVG01000035.1 GCF_016758115.1 Lactococcus garvieae | reverse complement strand
GCGCTTGGGATCCATGTGGTCCAGTTTTCTACATCGTCACGACTGGTTCCTGCCACTAGGGGCGTGAAGTCCGTTTCGTCACGTTGTCGAGTTTCGAGGAACTCGGACAGGCGTATTCGTGCCATAATCGGCCGTTCGCCGTAATTTTCCACGAAGACGTCCTTGTTTTCGGTGTCTCGGTTGTAGTAGTCGTGGACACGACCACCGACATTGATGTCCACTTCATTCAACCGGTCATTGATGGCCCGCTGGTTGAAGGCTTGGAAGGCGAAGGTGCCGCCTACCAAGAGCAATAAGAGGGACAGGAGCGCGAGGTTGCGCAGCCGCCGCTGGTTTTTCTTTTCTGGTGTCATAAACTCCTCCTTTGACGTAACCTGTGGTTTTGCATTTTCATTACAAGTTCATTTCTAATGTTACGTTTACTTTCTGAGTCTATAGTATAAAAAAAAAAGGTCAAATGAAATGAGTGTTTGATGAGAAAAGGGTGCTTGGTTTGGATTGGGGCTTGCTTGGTCTTCTCTGCTGGAAATGTGAAACTGCTAAACCTAAAAAACCTTACTAAGTTAGAACCTCCTCTGTGAAGTTCATTACTTACATTTTCTTGCTCAGCACTTTCCCTCTCTACTCCACATTTTTCTAATTCGTGCAAATTTGTTAAAATAAGGTGTAGATAAAATAATTAAAGGGAGTGAAAGAATATGAAAAGGAAAGATCGCCGAAAGAAAAAAAGTATGACCAAAATTTTATTACTGCTTTTGGTTTTGATAATAGGCGTGATTGTGTATGTCTTCCTCAATCAAAAACAAGCTGATAAAAAGGCTGAAAACTCTGTAGCAAATATTGCTTCAAAAGAAAAAAATACTGTTTCAAAAAATTCCTCTGAAAAGAAAGTGTTGCTTTCTAAAGACGAAAATCACTTGCCTATATTAATGTATCATTATGTTACTTCAAATTCTGATGAGCTCCCTCAAGATTCTAATAATATAGACATTGTGGCTTTCGAAAATCAACTAAAGGCCCTAAAAGAAAACAACTACAAAACTGTCAGTGCTGCCGAAGCACAGCAGTTGCTAACAAAAAAGGAAAAGTTGGATAATAAACTGGTCTGGCTCACATTTGACGATGGCTCCGTTACAATGTACACAAGAATTTTCCCATTACTAAAAAAATATAACATGCACGCCACCTCATTTATTATTACAGATTATGTGAATAACGGACAAGGTGGAATCCTTACATGGGACCAAATCAAAGAGATGAAAGAAAGCGGGCTAGTGGATTTTGGAAGCCATACAGCCCAACACTTTGATCTAGGTCTACAAACTGCCGAACAACAGCAAGAGGAACTTTTGAAGTCCAAATCAGATTTAGACAAAGAGCTAAACCAGAATACCGATATGATTTGTTACCCAGCTGGTGGATACAATCAAGATACGCTTAATATTGCTGATAAACTTGGCTATAAATTTGGGGTTCTTGATCCTGGGCGTAATGGTGCTATCGAATCTGATGCTAAAGAGAGTGACGGACTTCTTATGCTTCCTCGCTATAGAATGTTAGATACAACAACACCCAATGACTTGTTGAAAATGCTTGAACAATCTACCGTCTATAATACAGAAAACACGATTGAAAAATAATCAAGCTTATCACAGAAGAACGGACTTAATTTCGACCTAAAAATAATTTTTCACAAACACAAAAACCGCTCTATTAAGCGGTTTTCATAATTATGTAAAGTCATGTAGGTGTATATCTAAGGCGCCTAAGCCTTGGCGACTCACAAAATTTGACAAACTCAGTCGTTATGATATAATGGTTTCAACGAATATTGTAGTGAGCATTGCTCACCGCTTAAACCGAGGACTGGCAAATTTCCTCGGTTTTTTGTTTTTCAAATTTCAAACAGCAAAAAATGCCCCTCTGGCAAAGGGGCGAAATAGTGGACTAACGGCGCTTACGTCGGTCTTTCAACCAATCCTTGACCAGCTCAAGGACTACTCCGACCACTATCGGAGCGACAACTGATACGAATATTGTAATGAGCATAAACTCACCTCCTTTCTAAGACGTGATTGCATCAGAAAGGTGCGCCGAAAGTTATTATAGCATAGTCTGACAAGTCTATCAGTTAAAACCAAAAAATCCACCCCTAGACTTTCCAAAGTTCAGGACGGTTTTAAACTACACATCTAAGAAATTAGGAGTGCCAAGAAATCTTTCTCTACAAGATATGTACATCAAACATAACATTTGACAAGTCATTCAAGAATTGATAGACTAATCTTGTGCATCAAGATTGCACAATTAATATAGTTAAATCATCTCTTGATAGTAAACCCCCCACATATCCGGGAAAGGTTGAGGTCAGGAGATTTTTGTATTTTAAGGAGAAAAAATGACTAAAGTTGCAATATTAGTAGATGGTGGATTTTATCGCAGAATATCGAATAATGTTAAAGGACATAAAACAGCAAAAGAAAAAGCTGATGAGCTTTACGGTTACTGCTTACGCCATCTTAAAGGCATACATAAAGAGGACGAATATGATGAATTATATCGTATTTTCTACTACGACAGTGCACCGCTCAATAAAGTTGTCTACCATCCATTAACCAAGAAAAATATAGATTTTTCTCGATTAGATAGCAAAAAATGGGCAGAGGATTTTTATAGTGAACTTTCACGAAAAAGAAAAGTCGCTTTAAGATTTGGAGAACTTAGCGATGGTAGCGCTGCTTATAACATAAAGGCAGAAACAACTAAAAAACTTCTTAAAGGTTCTAAGAAAATCGAAGATTTACAAGAACATGATTTATCATTGAATGTTCAACAAAAAGGCGTTGATATGCGTATTGGGTTAGATATAGCTACCCTTGCTTTCAAAAACCAAGTTGATAAAATTGTTCTCATAGCAGGCGATAGTGATTTTGTTCCGGCTGCAAAATTAGCACGTAGAGAAGGGATTGATTTTATGCTTGATTCCTTGGGAAATAATATCAAGGACTCATTATCAATGCATATTGATGGTCGAAGAACCTGCGATAATGATTACATCAAGAGATATTAAAACAAAAAAGCCACCCAAGTTTGGCGACTGCGGAACGGCTTTAGATTAAGTACAAAAACAACACGGCACTTGTGTCTTTTCTTGTACTCCGTTTTACAAGAAAAAAGGAGTTAAATGAAATTATGGCAAGTTTCAGAAAGCGTGGAAAAACGTGGGAATTTACAATTTCAAGAGCAAAAGAAAATAAACCACCACTCACAAAAGGTGGCTTTAGAACCAAAGCTGATGTAATTGAAGCAGCTGATAAAGCGAAGACCGAACTTAAAAACGAGTCACAATTTGCATGAGACATTACCCTATATGATATATGATTATTTTGAGCATGTATGACTTTACTTGATTTTTGAAACATAAAAACCGCTCTATTAAGCGGTTTTTAATATAATACACTATAATACAATGCATTAGGAAAGGCGGCAGACGGATTTGAACCGACGATCAAGCTTTTGCAGAGCCATGCCTTACCACTTGGCTATGCCGCCACAACATTAATCATTATATCGAAATCTAAGCGTAAAAGCAAGAACTTTTGTGGCTTTTTCCCCATCAAATTCCTGTTTCATTCTTCCATTTTAACAAGCACCTGCTAAAGACGAATGTATATCTTCTCTTGAACATCACGCGTTTTTGAGCCAACTCTTGGTGCTTCAGAGCAATCAATAGCCCAGAATACATGTAAAAACAAAAAGTACTCAACCTCACCATTCTTATGTATGGGCTTGAGTACTTTTTCACTTTTGGGAATGTTGTCCCAAATCGTTTATTTTTCTCAAAATTTTTGTCTATTATATTACTGGTTTTCCAGCGCTTGAATACGTTTTTCCTGACCGATGATTTCCCCAGCCAAGTCTTTGAAGGTAATTGCGTTCATCAGATGGTCTTGAGCATGTACCATATAGAGGTCTATTTCTGTATGGATACCCTGTGCTTCCTTCGTCAACATATCTGTCTGAACATCATGGGCTTGAAGCAACTCCTGATTAGACTCCTGAAGGGACTTTTCTGCTGCTTCAAAATCTCCTTCTTTTGCTTGTTGGATTGCTTGAAAGGCCAGACCTTTAGCATTTCCTCCATGCATGATAATGCCCATCACAATTTCCATTCTTTCTTCGTTCATTACATCCCCTTTATTTCCTAATCTTTATCTCCGTTTTACTTCATCAGTGCTTCTGCTGCTTCTAGGACTTTATCTCCTCGCATCATGCCATAATCTTGCATTTTTATCACATCCATCGGCACATCAGCGGCATCTGCTTTCTTTTGTACTTCTGCCTTCATGAAGCCTACTTGTGGTCCTAAAAGAAGAACATCTGGTTTAGGATTAGCAGCGAGCATATTGTCAATATCCGCTGTTGATTTTGCAAAAATTTCGTAGTCTTTTCCCTTGTCTGCAGCTGCTTTTTGCATTTTTGAAACCAAAAGAGATGTGGACATCCCCGCTGCACAAGCCAAAGCGATTATTTTATCAGCCATATTAATTTTTCCCCTTTTTCTTTTATAGTTTTAAGTATACCGCTTTCATTTCTGTTTTGCAAGTGCTCTCACTAATGAAGACAAGGTATTTTATAAGTAATCACCATTATTTTCGATTAAGCTCTTATACCAGTAATAAGAATCTTTAGGAATTCGTTTTAAACTCCCTTCCATACGCTCATCTTGGTCAACATAAACGAAGCCATAGCGTTTTTGATAACCATTCAGCCAACTTAACAAATCTGTATAAGACCATGTATGATAACCGATAACCTGAGCACCATCTGACATTGCTTCTTTTATGGCTTTCACGTGAGCTTCTAGATAGTTGATCCGGTGGGCATCATGAACTTTTCCAGATTCCAACTTATCATATTCTCCAAGACCATTTTCCGTAATCATCACTGGGATACGATAGCGGCTAGTGATACGGCGTAATGCAATCCGCAAACCTACAGGGTCTATTTCCCAATCCCAGTTTGTCCGCTCAACAGCTGGATTAGTCACGCGCTTGTACAGTCCCGGAATCCCTTGCTCACCACCAGAGCCCTTGACACCAGTCGTGTTCATTTTACCCAGAGTTACCCCACCTTCTTTTGGATTCCACGCATTTGCAGCAGTTTGATAGTAATTAATCCCTAAAAAATCAGGTTTGGCGGACTTCAACAGTTCAAAATCACTTACTTCTGTTTCAAACATCAAGTCATTTTCTTTAAGATAACTTAAAGCTGCGATGGGATACTCCCCATAACAATAAACATCCATCCAAAAGTGCGCAAGCATTTCTTCGGCATTTTCAGCAGCTAAAACATTAAGAGGATTTGCATCTATCGCATAGTTGGGCGTGTAGGCAAAGGAAGGACCTATTTGCCCCGGCATTGCCATATCATGAAATTTATTGATAACTGCTGCATTTGCTAAGTTTGCATGGTGATTCACCTGATAAAACAGTTTCATATCAACCTTCCCCGGCGGATGTGTCGCTAATACCCAGCCGTGCTGAGTAAAAATATTTTGCTCATTAAGGGAAACCCAATATTTTACTTTTCCTTTGAAGGCTGTAAATAAAGTTTCAGCATAATTGACAAAATCCTCAATGATGCGACGACTTTCCCACCCACGGTACTCATCTTCCAAAGCCTGAGGCAAATCCCAATGGTAAAGGGTGACCACAGGTTCAATATCATGTGCAAGCAGTTCGTCTACTAGGTCCGTATAAAATTTCAAACCTTTTCTGTTGATTTCTCCTCGTCCTTCAGGAAAAATACGTGTCCAAGCAATCGAGAAACGGTAGGATTTCAGTCCCATTTCTGCCATAAGTGCCACATCTTCCTTATAGCGATGATAGTGATCAACAGCTATATCACCAGTTGTTCCTTGAAATGTTTTCCCCGGAATTCGGACAAAATTATCCCAAACAGAAAGTCCTTTGCCATCTTCATCATGTGCCCCCTCAACTTGATAAGCCGCTGATGCAGAGCCCCATAAAAAGTTTTTCGGGAAAGCTTTAAGTTTTTTATGTTCCATTATAGTTCCTCTCCATTTGAGGCAATGACTTTACTGTACCAAGCAAAAGAATCTTTCTTCGAGCGTTCCAAAGTTCCATTTCCTTCGTTATCTTTATCCACATAAATAAAGCCGTAACGTTTCTTCATTTCACCTGTTCCAGCAGAAACAAGGTCAATAAAGCCCCAAGGTGTATAACCTATCAAGTCCACGCCATCGTAGTTCACTGCCTCCTTCATCGCTTCAATGTGGGCTTTCAAGTATCCCACACGATATGGATCATGAATGCTGCCATCTTCTTCGACTTTATCCACGGCTCCAAAACCATTTTCAACGATAAAGAGTGGTTTTTCATAACGTTCATTGAACCAGTTCAAACTGTAGCGTAGCCCTAATGGATCGATTTGCCAGCCTCCATATGCCGTAACCAAATGATAAGGCATTTCAAAGTGCGAAAGCGTAATGACTGGTTCGATACCATTTTTCAAGCATTCATCAAACAAATCATCGTAAAATTGTAAACCTTCCTCATTTGGTTCCTGTTCATCCCCATTTGGGAAAATACGCGTCCAAGCAATGGAAGTACGGAAACAATTCACACCCAATTCTGCAAAAAGTTTGACATCATCCTTATAACGATGATAGAAGTCAATGGCTTCATGATTAGGGTAATTTTCACCGGGTAATACCCCATCGGTAATCCGACGCTCAACCCCATTTGCTCCAGCAGTCATGACATCAGCAACGGAAACACCTTTTCCACCAGCCTTCCAGCCACCTTCAAGTTGATGGGCAGCTACCGCGCCGCCCCACAGAAAATCTTTTCTTAAAGTCATTTTTCCTCTCTCTTTTCTCTAATTCTAAGGTTTGAACCTGCGTTTCTTTGCATTCTAAACATCCTCCCCTTTTCTAAACGCTCAGCTCCCCTCTATAAATATAATCTCATATGCCACTTTGTGAAATTACATTTATAGAAGGGAGATCAAGCATTGGCTTAATCTCAACTTTCTATTATGCTTGTTCGGCTTGCTCTGCTTCGTATGCTTCTTTTTCTTGTTGTACAAGAATCGCATCATATTTCTTAGCAAATGGCCAATAAATAATCCCTGTGACAAAAATCATTAATGCCTGCCATAAAGCCCCTTGCCAACCTCCAACAATCAAACCTGAAAGGATAGGTGGTGTTGTCCAAGGCACATACATCCCATTAAATGGAGGGATAATATGTAGTGCAATAGCTGCATAGGTTCCGAAACCTGAAACCAGCGGTGCAATCAAGAACGGGAAAGCCAAGATTGGGTTCAGGACAATAGGCATACCAAAGAGTACAGGCTCATTGATATTGAAGAATGCAGGTGCCAGAGTCAATTTCCCAATCGTTCTCATTTGAACGGAACGTGCACGATAAATCATAAAGATAACGAAACCAAAAGTCATTCCTGAACCTGTTACTGTAATAAATTGGTCCATGAAAGCTTGCGTTACAATGTGTGCACCATGTTCAAGTGACAGCTTTCCTTCTTGGAAAAGTTTAAGGTTATCTGCGTTATTTGCTAAAAGCAATGGACTCATAATACCGCCAATAACTGTTGCACCATGCACACCAAACCACCAGATAAACACAGGGAGGAAAGCAATTAGGAAGACACCTAGAGGCCCATCTGCAACATGTTGCAATGGTGTTTGAATCAAAGTATAAATCCACTCAATTGGTGTTTGGTCTGTTGTCAATACAGACAGGGCATAGACCAACATAGCGCCAAATGTAATCGCAAATGCAGGAATCAAAGCCCCAAACGAATCAGCAACATTCGCTGGCACTTGTTCAGGAAGTTTGATACGGATGTTTTTCTTCATGAACCAAGAATATGACCAGCCGACAAGCAAACCACCTACAATCGCAAGAATCATCCCTTTGCCGCCCAACCAGGCCGCATCAATAACTCCATTAACTTGATATTCCCCAACTACAGCAGAACCATCAATAATTTTAGTCACTGTTGAAATGGAGCTTGGTTGAAGCATAACCATAACGATAATAGCAGTCAACCCTGCAGAAGCGCCTTCAAAACCTTCACTTTTTACCCACGAATAAGCAATACCAAAGGTTGCAAACAAGGCCATAATACCAAATGATGCAGCATATGCTTGATTAAAAATCGGTGTCCAACCAATCTGTGAAATCCAATCTGCAACATTTTGTTGCGGGAAGTTTGCTAAGATAAGGAAGATTGCCCCAATAATGATGAAAGGAATAGGATATAGCATACCGTTTTTAATCGCGGTCACGGCTTTTGTATTCAAAAATTTCATCATTGGAGGCATTAGTTTTTCATTGATAAATTTATTCATATTTATACTCCAAAATTTTATTTTATATATTAACGCATTAAGGCCTCTGCAGCCGCAACTACATTTTTGCCGTTCATCATACCGTAATCCTGCATTTTGATGACGTCACATGGAACGCCTGCTGCAGCTGCTTTTTTTATGGCTTCTGCCTTCATGTAGGCCACTTGCGGACCAAGTAATAACACATCCGGTTTATTTGTTCCAGAACCTACTAACATGTTATCAATCTCTGCTACTGATTTAGCAAAAATTTCATAGTCTTTTCCTGCTTCTTTAGCTGCTTGCTGCATCTTGGTAACAAGCAGCGAAGTAGACATGCCTGCTGCACATGCAAGTGCAATAACTTTTTCTGCCATTTCCTCCTCTTTCTCCTTTCTTTTTCTTTTGAGCTCACAGTTATTATAACGCTTTCAGAAAAGGCTTTCAATACGTGATCTTCTGCGGTTTTTGTAAAATGAAACAAAATAAAAAACGCTTAAAATCGCGGTTTTTGAGATTTTCATTATTTAAAAAAGCAAAAAAACTTGCACAAATTCGCAAGTTTTTTAAAACATGTTTCTCTTTTTGAAACAAATCTCCTTTTCAATTTTCTAAAAAATGGAGTGTTTTATGCGCAAGAACTTCAAGGACGGCAACAACAGGCAACTGAGTTGTCAAATTTCCTAAAAGATAAAGTTTGGACCACTCTGGAGTCAAGTTATAAAAAAGTTGTAAGTCTGCAAGTCTCCCTACTGTACTGTCTTCATTATTAGTTAAAGAAATGATTTGCGCTCCTTCCTGCTTAAATTCTAACTCCTTATTGATAATCTGGATTGTTTCTCCTGAAGCAGAGAGAATCAGAGCAATAACATTTCCTGTATCATTAATTTGAATGGCCTGAAAAGGATCATTGATGACAAAGGCCCGCAAACCAGCATTAACAAAGTACTTACATGCATAATCAGCCAAAGAACCTGAATTTCCAATCCCCATAAAAACGGTATAATCTGCCTTAGCAATCATTTTTGCCGCTTCATTTAAACGTTTTTGATAACTTTCGGAATTCATACGACGTAAAAACATGTCAAACTCTAACATGTTGTCATAATGCTGTTCTTCCGCTGTTTTGGGTTTGCTTTGATTTTTAAGAAAGAATTTTAGTTCTGACCAGCCATTGAAGCCTAACTTTGTACTCATTCTTACAATCGTTGTCGTTGAAACATGGAGCTGGCTTGCCAAACTCCGAATGGTTGACTTTTGCACCTTTTCTGGCGATTTTATGATAAAATCAAGAACCAGCGTTTCTAGCTCATTGAGCTTGCTTATCTGTTCTGGCTGAAACATCTGAAAACTCCTTTATACAGCTGAAAATAGTGTGAATTTAATTAAATAATAGCCCAGAGCCAAGGTCTCTCTAGCATAATGCCCAGCAACTCGCAGAGGAGACGTGCGAGTTACAGCAGCATAGCCTTGGTAATTCTCATATCCTGACTTTGAAGCCAAATAAAGGCTGCGATACAAATGAAAATCACTAGTGACAATGAGTACCTTCCCTCGAACATACTTTTTAGAAAACGCGAAATTCTCAACAGTATTTCGCGCTTTCTTTTCCTCAATAATCCGACTAGCCTTAAGTCCATGTGCTTTAAGATAGTCCGCCATACCTTCAGCTTCCGTCACGGGAGAACCCGCACTCTGATAACCCGAAACAATCACACGCGCTTGTGGATGCTGTTGCGCAAGTTTCAAACTCACATCTAGTCTCTCCTGAGTCGTCGGCTCTGGTTTTCCATTTGGAGCGATTCGACTTCCAAGAACCACTATCGTTTCTAATCCCTCTATGTTTTCTGGGCGATGATTAGAGGCACTCAAAATCAAGCCTAGGCAAAATAAGGCATAAACACATCCCAAGGCAAGAACTATATTTAAAACCCTAAAAAATTTTTTCATTAAAATTTTTGTTTACGCGCTTCACGTTGCTTACGTGCATTTTTGTTATACTCTGCACGACGCTTTTTCATATTTTCTTCTTCTATAGCCCATTTTAGAGCACGTTTGTAACCTGGTTTGACCTTTTTCTTACTTTTAGCCAGTTGACCACGTAACTTGTTAGACAATTCACCCGTCTTGGCTGTACGTTTTTCACGACGGTCACGATCATAGGAGTCTACAATTTCGCCGTTCTTCACAGCTTTAGGTTGGAATCTTATTCCCATTTTTTCGATTTCACGAATGGCTGTGTCATCTGCTGGGCTATAAAGTGTAATAGCCGTTCCAGATAGGCCATTGCGCCCTGAACGCCCCACGCGGTGAACAAAGAAAGACAGGTCACGTGGAAGCTCGTCATTAATAACATGGCTCACCCCTTCAATGTCAATACCGCGTGCTGCAATATCTGTAGCAACAACAAACTGATAGTCCAAGTTTTTGATGCTGGCCATGGTACGTTTGCGCTCACGTGGAGGAATATCCCCATGAATTTTAGCCACTTTTATACCATTACTTACAAGAAAATGGTGAATATCATCCACGCGACCTTTTGTATTTGCAAAAATCATTGCCATATAAGGATTTGTTGCTTTTGAAAGCTGAAGCAAGATTTGATTATGTGAGGCGCCTTTTGTTGATATCAACCAGTTTTCAATCGTATCTGAGATCACCGTTTTCGTTGCAATCTTTTCCATAACTGGATTATTCAAATATTTTTTGAGGAAAGGCTGCAATTTTTGAGGAATAGTTGCAGAAAAGACCAGCATTTGTACTTTTTTACCAAAACTTGCGGCAATCTTATCCACATCCGTCAAGAAGCCCATATCCAAAGTCATGTCCGCTTCATCAACAACAAAGGTAGAGGCTGTATGAACATCCAAAGCCCCTGACTTGATTAAATCTTGAATACGCCCTGGTGTACCAATAACAATATGCGGTTGTGCTGTTTCGAGCTTCTTAATCTGGCGTGCCTTATCTGTCCCTCCGACATAGTTCACCACTCGAATCGCCTCGTTAAATTTAACAAATTCTTGAGCAGCATGATAAATTTGTGTGGCAAGCTCACGTGAGGGCGCAGTAATAACAGCTTGGACCTCATCAAGATCTGTATTCAATTGTTGGAAAATAGGGAGTAAGAAAGTATGTGTCTTTCCTGAACCAGTTTTAGATTCCCCTACCAAATCACGGCCTGATAAAACGACAGGAATCAGTTTTTCCTGAATGGGGGTCGGCGAAACAAACTTGATTGCCTCAAGCGTTTCATTGATATAATTCTTAAAGTTAAATTCTGTAAATTTCATAGCTCCTATTATAGCATGAATAAAGTATTTATAAAACCAGAGTCAAGTTTCAAGTGTAATTCTGTCATAAAAACTTCGCTTTAAAAAGAAGTTTCCTTTAAAGAGTCATTTCACATAAGGAGCTGTTTTAGCTCATGGATTATTTCTAGAAATGGCATTGATAGGCTGCCCTTCCTGTTTCCAACAGTTTCAAAACCCTGAAGCATCTCCTGACCAAAGCAAAAATAGTCAAACCGAACTCTGACTATTTACTTCATATTCTTTTTCATTTTATATGTGTATAAGAAAAAATCCAACGCTTTATAAACTTAAGTCTTATAAAGTATTTTTTGTCAGTTGACTTAATAAATCTTCAAAGGCAACTTCATATTGTTGGATATTTCCAGCACCCATAAAGACATAAACACCACGATCGTGGTCCAATAAAGGTGAAACATTTTCTACCGAAATCACACGGGCAGGTTTACGCACTTTATTTGCAAGGTCTTGCGCCGTGATTTCATGATGATCAACTTCACGTGCTGAACCATAAATTTCTGCAAGATAAACCGTATCTGCCGAATCCAGCACTTGAGCAAACTCATCTGCAAAAGCAATTGTCCGTGTAAATGTATGCGGTTGGAAAACAGCAACGATTTCACGATCTGGATATTTTTGGCGTGCAGCATCGATAGTCGCTTCAATTTCTGTTGGATGATGTGCAAAGTCATCAATAATAATTGTCTCCCCGACCCTTTTCTCTGTAAAGCGGCGTTTTACACCGGAGAAAGTCAAGAGATAATCAGCAATATCATTCATATCTAAGCCAAGCTGATGTGTCACACCGACCACAGCCAAAGCATTGGCAATGTTGTGCTTTCCATAAGCAGGTACAACAAAGTGTCCTATCTTCTCACCACGGAAGTAAGCGTCAAATGATGAACCACGTGTGGAGCGAATAATATTCTTTGCTTGATAATCATCCCCATCTTCAAAACCATAGTAGT
Source organism: Lactococcus garvieae (assembly GCF_016758115.1). Taxonomy (GTDB): domain Bacteria; phylum Bacillota; class Bacilli; order Lactobacillales; family Streptococcaceae; genus Lactococcus; species Lactococcus muris. The sequence continues at coordinate 12,157 of NZ_WIVG01000035.1, read as the reverse complement.
AAATAGGTACTTCTGCCTTAATTTTACGCAAATAAGGATCTTCACCAAAAACAAAAATACCTTTTTTAATATTTTGAGCGTAATCTTGGAAAGCAGAAGCGACATCCTCAATATTTTGGAAGTAGTCTGGGTGATCAAAGTCAACATTTGTGATGATTGTATACTCTGGATGATAAGGCATGAAATGGCGCTCATATTCATCAGACTCAAAAACAAAATACTTACTCTCTGCGTTCCCGCGTCCTGTACCATCCCCAATCAAATATGAAGTATCCGCAGCATTTTTCATAACATGAGCAAGGATGCCTGTAGTTGAAGTTTTTCCATGAGCGCCAGCCACACCGATGCTGATAAAGTCTTCCATAAAGTGCCCCAGAAATTCGTGATAGCGCTTGAAGTCAAAGCCATTTTTTTCAGCAAAAGCAACTTCTATATTATTGTCTACACGAAAAGCATTACCCGCAATTATTTCGACATCTGGTGTGATATTTTTCTCATCGAAAGGCAGGAGAGGAATTCCAGCTTCTTCAAGGCCTCGTTGGGTAAAGTAGTAATCTGTCGTATCAGATCCTTGAACCTTTTTCCCCATTTGGTGGAGCATAAGCGCGAGTGCACTCATACCTGCGCCTTTAATTCCGATAAAATGATATACTTTTTCCATGATAAATAAGAAATTTCAGCCGGAACTGAAATCTTTTCTCCTTCTTTTATTTAAAGTCCACGATCAAACAAGTTCTTGCGTTTATTGTCAAAATACTCATTTTTAGCAGTTTTATTTTTATCTTCCACTTTTTGGGGCGAACCTGAAATAATTGCTTCATCAAGATTCAAACCACGTTTTTTCATATCCCGAATGGGATTATTGTTTACCGGACGTCTCGGAGACATCGGTTTTTGTTCAATTGCTTTTTTCTCACCAAGGGGAGATTTAGAAGCATTAAGTATTGCTGATGAACGGCGCATAGAAAAGTCATCCTTGTCGCGCTCTAAAGGATGAACATAGTTTTTGGGACGTTTAGGAGGCACTGCAGCTTCTCTTTTAGCTTTTTCTTTTGACTCGTCCACACTTGTTTTTTTAGGCATCTTATCAAAAGAACTATAACCACTATGATTGCTATTTAGCGGACGATGCTGTGTACTATAGCTAACCTTAGTTTTTATTGGCTTATAGACATCCGAACGTTTTTTATCAGACATTTGAACATTACTAAAAGAAGCCTCGTCTTGTTGACTAGGATTTTTGGTGATTAACTGTGAGTTCGTCATGATGACACGTGTATCTTTTTCAAGCATTTCATCATCATCGATGATTGGAAATACAACTCTTCTTCCTTGGTTCATTGCTTGTCCTACTTATTTTTGTTGGTCTTAAAGCTTTTTCTTTACATTCGTTAAAAAGCTTATTTTTTCTTATTTTTTTCTTAGGTAAATGATTCAACTATTATTATATCGCATTTTCAGTGATTTTTAAAGTTATAGTCCCAAAATTTCTCGGATTTCTGCTTCACTGAGTGTCTTGTCAATCACATCCCCATCTAAAACATTAGCAATCAAACCCTTCTTACGCTCTTGAATCTCCATTATTTTTTCCTCAATCGTCCCTTGTGTAATCAAACGAATGACTTCAACCGTACTTTTCTGCCCCATACGATGTGCTCGTGCTATTGCTTGTTCTTCTACCGCTGGATTCCACCAGAGATCAACAAGGATAACCAGATCTGCACTGGTAAGATTAAGGCCTACTCCTCCTGCCTTAAGAGAGATAAGGAAAGCATCACGACTTCCCGCATTGAAAGCTTGAACCATTTCTAAGCGCTCTTTTACTGGTGTTGACCCTGTCAACTTATAAGCTGTAAGGTCCAATTTTTCCATCGCTTCTTCAATATGAGGAAAAGTTTTGGTGAATTGTGAAAAAATAAGGGGACGATGACCGGAGCCCTTGACCTGCGCTAAAAGCTCCATCAAACTATCAAGCTTACCAGAGCCCCCTTCATAATTCTCCATGAAGAGAGCTGGTGTATTACAAATTTGACGAAGACGTGTAATACCTGCAAGAATTTCGATGCGCGATTTCTTAAGACTTGCGCTGTCCATTTGACGTACCGAACGTTGCATCAGCTCCAGCTGCGCCAAGTAGATAAGTTTTTGCTCTTCAACCATATGATTACGCAAAGTCATCTCCATCTTATCTGGCAACTCTGTCAAAACATCTTCTTTTTTACGGCGCATAATGAAAGGATGTATGATACGCGCAATAACTTCTGGTGACATTTTATTGAATATCTCACGCTTGGGCAAAAAACCTGGCATGATGACTTGGAAAATGGACCAGATTTCTTCCAAACGGTTTTCCAGTGGTGTTCCTGACAAGGCAAAAGTATGTGCCACATTGAGCTGACCCAGTGCTCTATTTGTCTTGCTGCTGTAGTTTTTTACAGCTTGCGCCTCATCTAGGAGAAGGTAATCAAGTTCCTTGCTCTGATAATCATCAAAGTCTTTGAGGAAACTTCCATAGCTTGTAATGTATACTTGATGTTTCCCCTGAATCATCGCATCACGTTCTATTTTCATCCCATCTACAACAACATAATCAATCTTATCCGTAAACTGCTCAAACTCACTCGCCCAGTTATAAATAAGACTTGCGGGAGCAGTAACTAAAGCCGTCTCACCTTCCTTCAGATTTGAAAGCAGATAAGTGATGGCCTGGATTGTTTTCCCCAGTCCCATGTCATCCGCTAAAATCCCCCCCAAATGGTAATGCGTAAGCATAGACATCCAACGTACACCCGTTTCCTGATAGCTACGCAACTCTGCTTTCACATGCTCAGGTTTTTCGTAAGGATAGGTTTCCGGATGTGTCAAATGCTTATAGAAGGCCTTAAATTCTGCCGAAAAGCTGCTGCTTGATATATTCTCAAATATCTTAGAAACCTGAAAACTCCGTGTGACATTGACTTCCAAGCTCGTTCCACTGATAGTAAAATTATCATCAAGCTCGCGTAAAGCCGACTTCAGCTGGCTAAATTTCTGGTCAAAGATAAATAATTTGCCATTTTCACTGACATAATACGCTGCATTATTTTGCAATTGTGCAATGACATCGGCAAACTCATTTTCACCGATACTTGGCATTTCAAAGGCAATATCGAGCAAACTCCCACGACGGTCAATTACGATTTCGGGAACTTCATCAACTCTCATAGCCTTCAAAGCAGGTGAAAGTTCCACCTGACCGAGCTTCTGAAATTGTGGCAAAATGTTGATGAAAAAGGTTTCCGCAAATCCTGCCGAAAGTGTCACACTCCCTGTAAAAGAACGCGCAAAACCAAAACGCGCCATAAGTGTAAATATTTTATTTTCTAGGCGTAAATCACGTGAAAATTCAAGAGTTTCCAGCTCATGGAAATGGGACACTTGGAAATTGCCATAGTCAAACCGGACAGACAATTCGATAGTCTGACCGTCAGGGTTAGAAAAATAAAAAATAGGCCTAAAAGGACGAATAACAAAATTCTCAGGTGCTGAGATTTGGCCTAGAGTAGAAAGCTTTTGAAGGGCTTGAGCTACCTTATCTTTATCCGTGTATGAAAATTGATTGTGTTTTTCACCTTCCAACTCCTTCTGAACCAACTGTAAAAGACGTTTCTGTTCATGGTTGACCTTATAAAAGACGTTCTTGTAATACAGAAGTGATCCGCTATAAAAAGAACTGAACGCATGATCTTCAATCTTTAATTCAATAAAGTCTCTTTGGCTCATAACACTGAACTTGAAAATTTCCGAGTCTTTGTCTAAAGAAGCAAACGTAAAATAGTTAAGCAAACTTCCAAATATTCTTAGGCTAAAGCGTGACAGATTTGAGGCCAAGTCCATAGCTTCCTCAATAAAAAGATAAGGAAAATTAAGATAGCGTCCGTTTTTGATATAGAGCTGATTAGCTATTTGTGTATCTAACTTGCCATGAATCTTTAACAGAAAGTTTAAAAAATCCTGACTGGCCTCATCAAAGTTGTCAAAAAAGAGATCAACATAATGAAGGGCGCCCAATGAATACTGCCCAAAATTTTGTAAAGTTCTCAAAAAATAAGGGATATCTTTGATGACATAGGCTCTTCCTAGACGTTCACTGTATAGGCGCAAGTCAAAATACATGAAATAATCCATAGAGAAAACATCATAAAGTTGCGCACTATCTTCAACATATACCTCAAGCGAAAACTGATCTGCTCCAAAACTTACCTGTGTTTCACCATTCAAAGCATCCAAAAAAGAGACATTGGCAGCCAAGTCATCATTTGCAACCAACTCTATCTTTTCCAGATTTTTCTTATCCACTTTGTTCTCTTTAGCTTCGTTCTTGAGATATTCTTCAACTGCAGCGATATGCTTACAATACCGATGATTACGCTGAAAATCAGGACAGGAACAATAATCCTGTGCGCCATCCATATCATAAATCACCTGCTCTCCATCAACATCAACGGAAAGCTTAAAATCTTCTATTGACGGATCCATCAAAAGCCCCTGATCGTATAGGGCGATTCCCTCACTGCGCACGCGCGCCGGCATCATTCTGCTCATCTTATTTTTATCCTATTTTGATGCCTTCTTGCATCAACTCTCCGTCTTTTTTCTTACTCATCCTATTAAAATGTGCATATATTATACCATATCTCAAAGCTTTTTTCACGACAGTCTCCAGAAAAAGAAGCTTTGCTTTTGAACATAAAAACTCTTTTTATAAGCGGTGTTCATCTTTCAGTAAGTCATTACTTGATGCTGTCAGTAACTCCAAAAATGTTTTCGAAAAAGCTTCTGGTGGTTCAGGAAAATCTTGGTTCAGCCAAGCTGTAACAATACTGATAATATTTTTAGAGATAATCCTTACTTTGAAATCTTCTGACACGTGCATTTTCTTCCCTGAATCATTTTCATCTAAAAATGGCAAAAAGTATGTACTTAGCCTCGTTTCAACTATTCTTCCATAATAAGAATCCATAGAAGTGGTCGTTAAGACCCTAAACCAAATCCTATACTTATAGACAATGGGTAAAATTTCCTTCGCAAAAAATGTAAATGGTGATTCCTCTTCCTTCATAACTGCGCTGTCCAAGCGCTTAAATATTTCCAAATTCATTTTGTTTCTGATGTCTTCCAGTATCTCCTCTGTATTTTTATAATGCTTTTTATAAATAGCCTGTCTGCTTACATTCGCTTCTCTCGCGATTTCACTTAGCGTAAAATGCTGTTTATTTGGCTCTTGTAATGCTAAACGGAAAAAGGAATTGATTATATTTTCACGTGTTCCTAACCCCATCTCTCGTCCACCTTTTCTTTAATTTTTTAATTATTAATTTTTATTAAAAGACTTCAGGGATGATTTTAATAAAAAAGTTGACACTTTGCAACTAGAAACTCATTTAAAGATAATAAATAACTTGTGTTATTGCATTTTTCGATGCTTGAAAACCGCGCAAATCATACAGAGTGTCAACTTTTAACAGATTTACACTTCATGAGAATTGTGTTAATTTTAATATAAAGAAATACACATTCTATATATTCACATTAAATTTATAATGAAAGGATTTTTATGCTTAAATCTCAAAAAATATTAAAGACCTTCCTCTATGTAAGCTGCATACTGCTTCTTATCAGTGGAACATTTTCTGGAATTCCTGCAAGTCCTGCAAGAGCCAATACGCTGCAGGCCCAAGAAAATCCCTCTGGAATTACTGGACTAACCGATGGTATCATACATAAGGGGCAGCCGAAAAAACAGATTCCTGGAAATGGGCAGCCCTATCAGATTGCCCAAGGAATAACAGTATCTGGCAACCAAGGCTCTGCCGAGTGGATATTCACTGCCGATGAAACTGCAATACCTCATACCAGCCTCACTGTCTACGTTTGTGGTGTTGGTAACAGCTATGTTACTTATACAATCACGGTGTACGGTGCCGGAACATACGTTCTCAATGCAAGCCAATACGGTGCATTTAATCAAGGTTTAGCCCTTGAAGCACCTGAACAGCCCATCACATTAAGCGGTTCTGTACGCGTCCATTATGTTGATGAGTCTGGCCACTCTATTGCAGCAGTTGAAAACCTAAAAACACTTTCATGGCTTGAAGGGGATCCCGTACCACAGTATCAAACCCTCAATACGCCTCTGTATCGTGAAAGCATAACTTACAATGGGGAAATGTATAAACTTGATACAAATCTCATCCCGAGCAATGCCAACGGCTTTTATCTTCCCGGTCAAACTATTGATATTACTTACTTCTACAAGCGCTCTGCTCCATTAGAAGTGAGTGGTGATGTGGTTGTACATTATGTTGATGAAGAGGGAAAAAGTATCGCAAACGATAAAAAGCTTTCAACCTTGTCCTGGTTTGTCGGTGAAACAGCTCCTGCCTATCAAACCTTAGATACTCCCCTATATCAGGAAAGAATTAACTCTAAGGGAAAGGTTTATGAGCTAGATGTAAACAAGATTCCTGATAACGCGAACGGCTTTTATATGGCCAACCAAACACTCTCTGTAACCTATATTTATAAGTTAAGCGAAATTCCAGAAAAACCAGAAGCAATTTCTGATATCCCAAAGACAAGGGATGACTCCACCCTTGAAGCAAAAGCTGTTTCGCCCAAGCCACTAGACAAATCATATGCAAAAGAGAAGCTCCCAAAAACCGGTGAAAGGCCTACCTCGAGCATCGTAAGCATTGCAGGTAGCGGAATATTGCTCGCCCTGTATTACATTATACGAAGAAACTAAATAGAAGATGTGAGATAATTTCGACAAAAAAGCTTCACACAAGGGGCAGAATACCTTGTGTGAAGCTTTTTTTTAACTTTTTATCGTCTCCTTCTTCCATTAGTCGTTTCAACAAAAGCCAAGTGCTACAAAGAGCTGTTTTTCTCTACCAGCTCCAGCTTACAAACACAGCTTATTTCCTGTCCTCACAGTTAAAGTAAAAAGCCGACTCAACAGTCAGCTTAAATTTTGAATCAATGTTTCGATGAGTACATCCCTATCCACAATCCATTGCGCTCGATTGTCTGTCAGGTGAACACGATTGGACAGGAAAATCACTGCTTTTTTCATTTCTAAATTCATCAAGATAAACGTTCCTGTATAACCGGTGTGCAACAGCCATTGATTCTGAATGAAATCCCAAGCCAAACTCCTTGGACGTTGACCAAAAGCAAAATTCTTTTGAAGCATCAGATACTTTTCATCTGCAAAATAAGCCTGTACAAACTTCACCAAGTCACCCATTGGCGCAAAAAGCCCTGCGGAGCCACAATGCCTACCAAGCACTTGCGCCTTAGGGTCGTGAACGCTACCTACTTTTACATCTTGACTTGTAGGAACAGCATTTGAGACAGGACCAAATGATGTATCATACATCTCCCATTTCTCAAATACCTGCGCTTTCAAAATTTCATCTAGAGGTCGGTCATAAACTTTTTCAAGCATAAAGCCCAGTAAGATGGAGTTAATATCCGTATAGTGGCAACTCTTGTCCGCTGTCACTTCAATGTTATCAATGGCAGCCTTCAAGCCAAAAAAATCCAACTCATCACGATTCTTTATAAAAGGATTGATTCCTGTTGTATGTGTCAGAAGCTGCCGTAACGTTAGCGTATCATCATGAAAGTCAGGATAATACTGTGTGAAAGGAGCATCAATGTCCAACTTGCCAGACAAAACCAGATTAATCACAGCTGTGCCCGTGCCCACAACCTTAGATACAGAAGCCAAATCCCATTTTTTGCCCGAAACCAATAGTTTTTCTTCTGGTACAATTTCCTGATTCCCACGAATAAACTCTCGGACATGCTGTCCTTCCAAAAGAGCAAACTGACAGCCAGGAAAAACGCCTTGATTGATGTAGTCATCAATCTTCTCTAAAAACTCTTTTTCTTTTTTCATAAGCCTTGCTTTGTGAACCAAAGTTCCATATGTTGCGGAATATCAACCGCAAGTGTCTTCGCTTTTCTATCCAAATACAGTTTGTCTGTGGATAAACTTTCTGCAAAGCGCACGAGGTCGAAGTCTTGAGACACCTGAAAACGCAAAAGCATCAAGTCTAACTTTTCATCCACAGATGCTGACAGATTAGGACCCTCACCTTCATAAAAGACAAGGCGTAAGTTAGGGAGCTCAATGCTATTCCCCACCGCTTTTACCCCAAGTATGTGTTCGTACGCTGTAACAATAGCTTTGTCCTCTATATTAATCTGAACTTCTTTGACAGAAAAATCTGACAAGCCCAAAAACTCCCCCTCATCAAAGTCCACATCAGACTTATCCACCTCAACTAAATCTGACCAATCCTCTACAGAAACCATTAAAAAAACATCATTTTCTGGAGACACAGCTTCAAAAGCCCAGTTGTCTTTTACTTGATAAAGATGAGAAACTTTGTCTATATTACGAGCGAGAAGCTGCTCAATCTCATCTCCATCTGCCTGAATAACTGTACGGCCGTGTTTTTTTACGCCTTGAACAGAAGCCAAACCTGGAGATTCTTCCAGTATTATTTTTGGCTCTTTTACTGTATAACCCGCCAAAAAAACTTCAGCATTTTCTTCATGAAGAACTTTCAAACCTAAAACTTCACGGTAAAAATTTAAATTTTCTTCGCGGTCTAACACGCGATAGCCAGGCAAGCAAACTTCTAAGTTATCTATAAATTCTTTCATTTTATTTCTCCATTAATCTTCTTACATTTTATTAAAAATTATTCAAAGTATCAACGATTATATGTTAGAATTATTTTATGAACAGATTTAAAGACATCATAAAAAAACCTTGGACTTGGACGATACTCCCTGCTCTTCTCTTTGCCCTTCCCTTTTCTTTAGGGAAAGGCTGGCTTCAGTGGTTAAGCCTCAGCCTCATTCTTTACCTTATTAGTTTGATTTTTACCTATAAAAAAGCGATATGGTTCGTGTTATTTGTACTTTCTTTATTGCCGAGTTTTACTACGGTACTTATAAGCCAACTGCACTCAGAAAAAGCTTTTTCTTCACTCGAACAAGTCGTCTTCTTTTTTATTTTCTTTCTCTCTTTAGGCTTATCTTATTTTCTAGCGCGGCGCCGAAAGATTATCCCTCCCATTGCACTTAAGGAATTTCCTCTGGGGAAAATTTTTCTAGGCTTTGGTGCTCTTTTCCTCACTTCTCTCTTCGTGAACCTACTTGCCCAAGCTCTTGGACTACATACCAGTACGGAAAACCAAGAAGCCTTAGATAAACTTGCTCAGATAATTCCCCTAGGCATCTTTGCCACTCAAACCATCTTTGCTGGTTTTTTTGAAGAGCTGACTTATCGTGTCGGTCCTTTTGAGATTCTCTTTGAAAAAAACAAAATTTTAGCCTTTCTTACAGCCAGCTTACTTTTTGCTGCTGTGCATAGCCCAACAGACCTTTACAGCTGGCTTCTCTACGGTTCCATGAGCTTAGTCCTAACAAGCTTCTATTTTAAATATCGAAACTTCTACCTCAACATGACTATCCATATGCTCTGGAACTTCCTTGGCATAAGTGCGACATTTTTGATAAACTAAAGCCATTATGATATAGTTGATACTGTAAAATTTAAAAAATTTGCACAATGGGTGCTCTTAGAATCCCTAAGAGCTGAGAAACACCATCTGACCTGATCTGGTTAGTACCAGCGTAGGAATGTGTCTGTATAGGAGGTCTTTATCCTCCTTCTCTTTGACCCTCCTTTGTGCCTACAAAAGGAGATTTTTTATGTCTAATTCTAAAGCTATAGAGCTTACTGAAACGGCTATCGCAGCTGCCTTAGCACTTGTCTTGAGCTTTATTTCTGTCAACTATGCTCAGGTGTTCTACCTTGAACTTTCAGTCATCCCACTGCTTGTTTTAGCTTTGCGCCGAGGGGCGGTTTGGGGAATGGCTGGTGGTCTTGTCTTTGGCTTACTCTTGATTGTTTTAGGTCAAGCGACAGTGCTTACACCTGTTCAAGTTATTTTAGAGTATATCGTTGCGCCGGTTTCTCTTGGACTAGCCGGAACTTTACGACGAAAAGACTCAAGTAAGCCTGAAACAATCTTAGCACTTGTCTTTTTCGGTGTCCTCAGCAAATATTTTTGGCACTTTATCGCAGGTGTTATCTTTTGGGGACAGTATGCTTGGAAGGGTTGGGGAGCTATTTCCTACTCACTGGTTGCTAATGGCATCAGCGGGCTCGCAACGGCTACGCTTGCCTCTCTTGTTTTACTCCTTATATCAAAGGGAGCACCTCAAATTTTTCAGAGGAAAAAGTGATATGATATAATGAAAACATGAGCAAGAAAAGAAAACTAAAGAAAACACTGGTTGAACAAATCTTGGACAAGAATCACATTAGTCACGAAAGTCTTGCCATCAATGCCTTGGAAGATAAGCTGCTGCCTAGTGATATTGATCGCAGTGACATTTACAAGACACTTGCACTTACAGGGGATAAAAGCGGACCACTCATCGGCATCCTTCCCTTAACAGAACACCTTTCTGAGAAAAAATTAGCCAAAGTTTCAGGCAATAAAAAAGTCCACATGATTCCACAAAAAGATTTGCAAAAAACTACGGGGTATATACACGGCGCGAACAATCCTGTAGGAATTTGGCAAACTAAAAAATTCCCTATCTATATTGATAGTCTCGCACTTGAAGCAGATAAGATTATTGTATCAGCCGGAGAGCTGGGACGCTCTGTACGCCTCAATCCTAGAGATTTAGCAGCTTTTGTTCATGCAGAATTTGCTGACATCCGTGAATTTTAGGGAAAAAGAGAAAGCGCTCAATGATAGCTTTCTCTTTTTTAACTTTCTAAACCTTATAGTCTATAAAATAACACTTTACAAAAGCAGCTAAAACAGCTAAAATTAAGCTATGTTACCTAAGATTATTGCCACTTTGTACCCTCTTCTCACATGGCTTGTACTGGTTTTTGCTTTTAAATTTTTGCGTATCCGTCAGTTGACACGCCGCAAACTCCTTATTGCTGATGTGTATGTTCTGTTCTTGATTTATGGACTTCAACTTTTTTCAGAGCAGCTCACTGCTGTCAACATTTTGCCCTACTATCTTTTAATCTTATCAATCTTGGCTCTAATCTTGCTGTTGCTTGATTTGTTCTACTATAAAGCTTTCGACTATAAACGCTTCTTCAAGCTTTTTTGGCGTCTCACCTTTATAATAACTCTAGCTCTCTATATTGCCATGATTGTGATGATATACTTGCATTAGGAAACAAAATATTTTGTCAATGCTTTTAAGTGAGAAAGATGAGGATAGACTTCAAAAACAAAAAAACGCTTAACTCCGTGCATAAGGATGCCGAAGTTGAGCGTTTTTCTTCTTACATCAAGCTCTTATCTCCTTTTTATTTCTAAAAAAGCAGTGTTATTGATGAACGATGAGGGCTGGGCGAGTCCCTCTAGCTCCCCACATGTTATCTCTGGCGCCACCTTCGCTTAGACCTCCACTATCAGGAAATATATTCCAAGCATGTATGTTTGTTGAAGGTGTACGAAGCCACCATCCATTCTCTCCTATGGCCAGTCTTTCTAGATTACTAGGAAAAGCACGATCTGAACCTGATAAACGTGCCACATCAGCTAAAGAAAGAGAAAAAGCACGCGGCGTTCCGCTTGAATCAACTTGACTTTCATCCGCCATCACCTCTGGGAATGCGTACAGATTTGTAGGAAGAAAGCCAGCATCTATAATGACGCTCCCCAAACCCGTTTCTCCTGTGGTAAAACTATCCGACACAGGTCGCACCATGGCTTGGACATCTAAGCTAAGTTGACTATACCATTGATTATTACGGTCATTTTGACTATTGAAGCTCGCACTAAGTATTTCATTCAGAATAATCAGATGATTCCCCCACCTTGATTCTCCAAATAACGGTACTGTTCTCCAGCCATAGTAAAGATGGTCCCCGGTGCCATGATGCTAAAGTTGATTTGGTTAGGTTGGACATCATCATCTGGTCCCGGGTTCCCCCAGTTGTTATCGATGGAACCAGTCTGTACAGCTGTCAAGAAGTCTGACAAGTCACCATGGTGGGTATAGTTTGGATCTGCAGCCAAGAAGTCATTAATACGGTCAGGACTGATCA
>NZ_WIVG01000034.1 GCF_016758115.1 Lactococcus garvieae | reverse complement strand
GCAAAAGAGCCACAAGTATTAAGAGATTTAGCCTATGACAAGGACAAACGCTTGGGCTACACCATTCACATCAAAGAAGAAGGAAAGTTGGTGCCCTATCTGGTGCTCACGAAAAATTACATTAATCAAGGCAATGTCTTGTTGCTTCGCAAATACCTGCTAGATCCGCCCATGTCTTTTCGAGATGGCTGGGAGGAAGCTTATTATGGCCACAGCATACCGGATGCCTTTATGCACAAAGACTTTATCAAGCGTTTGTCTAAAGATGTGCAGAGAAATATCCCCCTTACAGAGCTGGGGATAAAACCCTCGGCAAAAAATGCAGGAATGGGGCATATAGAAAAAATAAAGCGGAAACTTTTCTTGCTTTCGGACGTTGATGTTGGAGATGATAGAGGCAAGCATCGTAGGGGGGATGACCGTAATTTACTTTATTTTAAGCGAAAAGGTAGAGTAAAAGAGGACAGGTTAGCTTATTCAGATGGGAATTCAACTCCTTACAGTTGGTGGCTCCGTACTGCTTTTGCGACGGATTCTGCAGTAGCTAGTGTAGTTAATTATAAAGGGAGGCTTGGAGGAAATGGTGTTGCCTACATCTCTTATGTCCGTCCAGCCTTCACACTGCCACCAGAAACAGAGGTGGAGGAAAAAGAGAACGACGAGCAGACAATATATGTGCTTAAGACAGATAAATAAAGGAGAAGAAGATGTTTAAAAAATTATGTTTATTGTTGTTTGTGCTGTGTCAACCCATATTTTTTGGTGCACGTGTATCTGCTACAGTAGTGAAAGATTTGGATTTAAGTATCAGTTTGTCAGAAGTTCAAAGACAAAAGATAAGCTTTGAAGCTCCCGATGACAGTAAAATAAAACAGTACAGCATTTTTCTGATGGACAGCTCCAGAAGTATGGGTGGAAGAAGCGTCAAGCAGACCAAAGATATGGTTGGCAAGTTTGTAAAAGAGTCGGGTGCGTCCAAGCAGGAGCACCACATTGCGCTTGTGAGTTTTGGAGATGAGGCAACTCTGCTTCAAGCTTTTACTCCCGATGAGAAACAACTGTTGTCCGCTTTGGAAAAGATAGAAACGCAAGGGAAGACCAACTTATACAGTGGTTTGAAACGTGCAGAGCAGCTCTTGCAAGAAGTCAATGATGCTGGGCAAAAAAATATCTTCATCATCAGTGACCGGACACCAACCACGGGTGAAAAAGTAAATACAGGAAAGTATGGAAGCAAAGACATCTACAGCTATCAGTTTGCCAATGCGGCGGATAATCTGGCGCAAAAGATGAAAGAAGAACAGCAGGTAAGCTTTCGGACTTTCGTATTTATGGATAAGATTGTGGACTCGACCAAAGCATTTGCCCGAACATTTTTCCAAAATATCCAAACAGATGGGGCCTTTGATTTTAAAGATGTACAAGATATGGATTTTGTTTTTAAAAGTAAGCAGGATGGGAAGGACTTCCAATCAGGGACTTTTAACTATGGTTCCGCACCTGCAGGAAAAGAAGGCAAGGATTCTCAAGCAGTTTACCACTACAGTGATTCTTATTTTGAGCAGAGTGCCTATGCTTATCGCAAGGAGAAAAATCGCCCTTATGACCCACGGCTAGCGACCATGTCCCTCAATCTGGAGCTGGCTGCTTGGTCCAGTATTCAAGAAAAAAACTATCTTTTAAAAAATAGAAATGCGAAGCAGCTACTGGAAGAAATCGGTTTTGAAAAATTCAAGGCTAACCAGCATTTTCAAGAAAGACCCTCGAAAGACTCGATTGGTGCGGTCATTGCCCAGAAAAAACTGACTGTCAAAGAAGAAGACTACACCTTGATAGCTCTAGCCATCCGAGGCGGGGGTTACGAAGCAGAGTGGGCCAGCAACCTGACTCTGGGACGGTCAGGCGAGCATCAAGGTTTTAGAGAAGCCAGTGAAAAAGTGCTGACCTTCTTAGACCAATACTTGAGAGAACACAAGGTGACAGGCAAGATAAAGCTCTGGATTAATGGCTATAGCCGTGCAGCCGCAGTGACCAATCTGACTGCTGGCGCTTTGAATAAAGGACGTAAGCTAGCCAGTGGTGAGCTCAAAGCAGAAGATATGTATGGTTTTTGCTTTGAAGCACCTGCGGGGACTTTGTTAGGAACAGGGAATGACGATAAGCGACACGATAATATTGTCAATGTTATCAATGTTAATGATGTGGTGACTAAAGTGGGACCAGAAGTCTCTCCTTTTGAGTTTACACGTTATGGAAAAGATGTACGATTGCCTGATAGGAGCACTGTTTCAACGGAAGCTTATGAAGCGGCGAAGAATCGAATGGAAGGAGAGTTGAAAAAGTTAGAATCTAATTTAAAGTATAGTCTTGAAGAATTTCGTGCTAAAAAGATTAGTATGCTAGATATTTTTGACGGCCTGATTGTAGATGATCCAGAGGGGAAGGAAATGAATAAATCTTTAGATGATATCATTGACAGATTTGCGGTTGAGCGGATAAAGAGCAGAAATAAGTATGTAAATGCACATCAAGAAGACATACGAATACTAGCTGAACTCTATTTCACAACACGGGTTGAAGACAGGGAAAAACTTACAAAAAGTTTATTTAAAAATCTTGTCACCTCTATGATGTTAGGAAGTGATGCAACGAAGGTGAAAAAAATTGTTGTTGACTGGTTGAGAACCATGGGGTTGGTCAATCATTCAGAGGTACGAATTGAGTCTTTAGCAGAGACTTTTCGAGAGCTTGTGTTCAAATTTATGATTAAACACCCCAATCTCTCAGTGACCCTTGTATCAAACTTAGACCCAGTCGCCCAAGCGCATCATCCTGACCTTTGTCTCGCATGGTTGAGGGCGCAGGATGAAAATTATCAGAAGGAAAAGATTGAGACTCCTGAGCCAAGTAAAACCTCAAAACGCATCCTAATAGCAGGAGATGTAGACATCAAGGTAAAACGTGAAACAGGGGAAATGGAGGAGTATTCGACGGATGAAGTCATGGAGCTTTCCACTTCAGCAGCAGAAGACACGACAGTACTTGTCCAAGCCAGCGAGGCGACCAAGGTGGATTATACGGTACAGACCATTGATAATATGGACGGAAGCGTATTTCTGACCGAAGAGTTTGAAGATGTTGAACTAAATGCGGGAGAAAAAGTTGAGATAAACCTCTATAAAGAATCAGAAAATAAAGCTACTGAACTCATCAAGGAGGGAGAGCAGCTAAGCTCAGAAACGAGAGGTAAAGAAGAGTCATCAAAATATTATGCGACAAATGTTAGAGTGGAAAACGAAAACCTAGGCTTTGTTTTAGGAGGTGGAATGACTCGCTTTGCAAACTATTCGCCCTTATATGCTATTCCACGAGAAAATGCGGAGTTTGTGGGTTGGTACAAAGGAGATGTGCTTTTATCTTCGGAAAATACTTATCAGCACCAAGTAAAAGCTGAGGAAGAACTTGTTGCGAAGTTTAGAGAGGTAAAGCCAAATGACCAGTAAAAAAATATTTTTTCTTATTTCGTCACTACTCTTAAGCATTGTCCTCTCAATTATCCTCATAAAGAGAGAGGAACTTGTATATTTGCTTCCTGTTAAAGAACCCCAAATCCTAAGAGATTTAGCTTATGACAAGGATAAGCGTTTAGGTTATACCGTTCATATTAAGGAAAATGAGAAGCTAGTGCCCTATCTGGTGCTCACGAAAAATTATATCGGACAAGGTAATGTTTTGCTTTTAAGAAAACACCTCGTAGATCCACCCATGTCTTTTCGGGATGGTTGGGAGGAAGCCTATTATGGACATAGCATACCGGATGCCTTTATGCACAAGGACTTTATCAAGCGTTTGTCTAAAGGTATACAAGAAAATATTGCTCTCACAGAGCTGGGGATAAAGCCTTCGGCAGAACATGCTGGAAGGGGGCATATAGAAAAAATAAAGCGGAAATTTTTCTTGCTTTCAGACGTTGATATTGGAAATAGTAGAGGCAAACATCGCATGGGAGATGATCGTAATTTACTGTATTTTAAGCGAAAAGGTGGAGTAAAAGAAGACAGGTTAGCTTATTCAGAAGGGGATTCAACTCCTTATAGCTGGTGGCTCCGTACTGCTTTTGCGACGGATTCTGCGGTAGCTAAGGTAGTTGACTATGAAGGGATGTTTGGAGGAAATGGTGTTGCCTACATTTCTTATGTCCGTCCAGCCTTCACACTTCCACCAGAAACAGAGGTGGAGGAGAAAAAAGTTAACGGACGTAAGGAATATGTGCTTAAAATAGACAAATAAAGCCCCTCAAACTGAGGAGCTTTTTGAACGGCAGAAAGGGTCAATGACCGATTCCCTTATAGATTAAATCATACATTGATGTTTTGATAAGTTTGATAAATATAGGTTTGAATTTTTCGGGTTCAAGGGGGATTTGTGAGCTAAACCACAGCGTGAAGATGATATCCAAATATGAAATCCAAAAGGAAAGCAATTGTTTAGAGGAGAAGTAAGGGCTTAGCTGATGTTCTTTTACAAGATAATCATAACGTTCTTTCGCCCAAGGAAAAACAAAATCGGTTGCCCCATCAGCTGTTCGGTAAAGCAAGTTGCTTGTTACAAGGATGTGTGCGACATCACGGTGCTTCCATAGGATGGGGAGTAGGATATCAGCAAAAATTTCGACAGGAATTTCACTGGGGTCATGGCGAAAAAGCTGTTCATTTATCTCTTGAAAAATTTCTGTATAGATGTGAGCAATAATGCTATCAATACCTTTATTTCCAAAGTTATGTCGAATAGTATTTCGGGTAATACCGGTACGTCGTGTAATTTCTTCGACATTAACAACACCATCCTCCGCTGCGATATTGAGCAAGGTTCGGATGACTATTTCTTTAGTATTTTTGGCCATATCAAAATCTCCCTTATGTCCTTTTTATTTTATTATATTAGAAAATGTTGTCAAGACGAAACAAAATTATTACCAAAGTAATCTAAAGCAATGATAAATAGAAATCTAAACAATCATTTTATATATAATTAACCCGTATTTTCGGGCTTTATTCATATATTATTTATCAATATAATTTAAAAATAATAATAAAAAGATTGAAACAATCTTTTTATACAAGTATTTCACAACTATATAAATATTTATATGGTTTTTTCGACATAATATTGACGAAAGTGGTTAATTTAATTATTGCTTTACATTACAAATGATACGGATATATAATATAATTATACAAAATAACAATGCGAGAGATGGAATTTATATAGTGGATGGAAGGGTTTTGTTTGCCCGGAAGCAATGAGGAAGATAAAATGAAGAACTTATTTGGAAACAGTCGCAATGAAGAAAATACTTCGACTCAGAGGGAAGGCAGAACGATGGTACATCTTGAAGAATTTAATAAGCTCAGAGAAGATTTAGAGATAAATAACAGAAGCTTAAAGGATGCGCTTCTTAAAACAGAAGGAGAGAAGCATAAGGTCATTTTTGAAAAGAAAAAATTGGAAGAAGAACTCCAAAAACTAAAAGAAGAAAAAGAAAAGAAGCTCTTGGAAAAAGAGGAAGAGGTAAAAAAATTGGAAGAGTCTCTTAAACAAAACATTCAAAATGGTCAAGAAAATATGCAAGCCTTTGAAGAACTAAAACAAGAAAATGAAGCCTTGAAAAAAGAGAACGTAGATATTCGTGCTCAAATTGCAGACTATTTATTAGAGCTGCAAAAAGAGAATGAAAAGCGTCAAGAGGTACTCGAGCAAGAGAAAAAAGATGTTTTGGAGAAAACAAAGCTCGAATGTAACCAGATGAAGTATAAAGCAGAGAGAGAAATTAGTGAGCTCAAGGCAAACGCGAAAAAAGAAGCTGAAACGATGATTCAAGAGATGGGAACTTTGAAAAAGGAAGCCCAAAAAGAAGCTGAGCAACTCAAAGTAAATGCTAGACGTGAGATTGAAAAAATGGCTCAAGAATCAGAAAATCGTAAAGCAGCTATGCTTAAAGAACACGAAGCGCTAAAAGCAAAAGCAGAGCAAGATATGGAACAACTGGAAAAAGATGCCGTCGTTGTAAAAAATGGCATTGAAGAAGAAAATAGAGCATTACGTCTTGAAGCGCACAAAGAGTCTGAAAAGATAAAAGAAGAAGCAAATGCTTATGTGGTTCAAAAGCAGAAAGAAGCAGAAACAATTATTGAGGCAGCGGAGCAAAAAGGTCAAGAGAAGCTGGATGAGACAGAGCAAAAATTAACGGAACTCAATGGTCAAATAGCAGACACGAAGAATGCAGCAAAAGAGTTAATCGGCCGTTTGGGTGAACTGATGAAACTTGGGATTTAGAAGTGATTAAATTAAAAAACAGCTAAAAAAGTAAAGCGCTGATAAGGCGCTTTTTGAGCGAATGGCTTGGAAATATGGAAGTGAGCTTTTGAAGTTTATATTCTGGAGCAGGAGGAGGTGAGTAAATGAGTCAAAGTCAGTATGAAGAATTATTTGCGGAGTCAGAAAATTTGCTGGACCAAATGACACATGTTTTAGAACCAACTCATTCCTCGCAGAGCTCTCGCTCATCGGGTGTTAGGAAAAGAAAAGTAAAAAAGTGGCCTAAGAGAGTTGTGATTTTACTTGTTCTTTTAGTATTACTTATTACTCTTGCGATGGCAGGAGGGAAATTTCTTCAAATTTTGGGCGGACATTTCCCACTTAGATATGAAGCGGAAGTTCAAAGCGGACCGCGACAGATGAGTGAACAAGACTTGGAGCAAGAAACTGATGTTCCTATTGATGATGATATGGCAAGAGTCCGCGTATCTCTAGAGATTAAAGTGGAAAAGAGTAGGAAAGTCGGCAGAGTTGTTGTGCAAAATTTACCCACAAACGAGACACGCTTAAGATTTTCAGTGATAGGAGAAGGGGAAACAGAGCCATTCTTTCGCTCAGAATTACTTGATCCGGGGTACAGTGTATCGGAGATTCCACTGAAAAACGAACACTTGCAGGGAGAACATAAAGCACAGATTTTATTAGAGTTTTATGAGAAAGAACAAGAAGAGAAAATTACTGAAAGCATAGTGGATGTGATTATTAATGCAAAAGAATCGAATTAATTTTCTGTCTTTTTGCTTTCTCTTAACCCTCCTCCAAGATTTTTCATCGTTTCTTACTCTCGTGATGAGAGCAGTCAAATCATATAAGAATTGCCGCCTCTCCTTAATGCCTTTAGGCACAATGAGAGCAGCGTATTAAAAATTGACAAATCAAAGAAATCTGCTAAAATAAGTACATAGCAAGAATGAGAAGAGTAGATTACTGAAACGTTTGAGGGAGTGGTGTCGTTGACTGAAAATCACCATACGGGAAAGTGATTGAAGTTCACCTCATTCTAAATTTAAAAGAAGCTTTAACTAAGTGATAAAATGGGATGGTACCGCGGTTTTCGCTCCTTATTAGTAGGGGAGAAAATCGTGGTCTTTTTTATAATCACCGCCAGAGTACATGAGGAGAAAGAATGAACTTACAAGAGAAAATTGAAGCTTTGCGAGAGCAGGCCTTGGACAACTTGACAGCTGCTGTTGAAGAAAGAATGTTAAATGATCTGCGCACAGCTATCATGGGTAAAAAAGGAGAATTGACAGAAATTCTCAAAGGAATGAAAGAGCTCACAAATGAAGAACGTCCTGTTATTGGCGCTTTAGCCAATGCTTTCCGTGATGAATTTGGAGCGAAACTGGAAGAGAAAAAGGCAGAGCTTGAAGAGAGAGCGCTAAATGCAGCTTTGAGCGCTGAAACTTTGGATGTCACTTTACCAGGGGCTGCTTTGAAAAAAGGAACACGTCATATTTTGACTCAGACAGCGGAAGAAATAGAAGAAATCTTCTTAGGTATGGGTTACGAAATCGTTGACGGCTATGAAGTTGAAACAGACCACTATAACTTTGAACGCATGAATCTTCCCAAAAACCATCCTGCGCGTGATATGCAAGATAGTTTTTATATCACAAATGAGGTCTTAATGCGTACCCACACTTCGCCTATGCAGGCGCGTACCATGGATAAGCATGACTTTAACAAAGGCGGTCTCCGTATGATAGCGCCAGGTCGCGTTTACCGTCGTGATACAGATGATGCGACACACAGCCACCAATTTCACCAAGTTGAAGGACTGGTTGTGGATAAAAATATCACGATGGCTGACCTTAAAGGCACCCTTGAATTTGTTATACAAAAAATGTTTGGGGCAAATCGTGAAATCCGTCTGCGCCCTTCATATTTCCCGTTTACTGAGCCTTCAGTTGAAGTGGATGTGAGCTGCTTCAAATGCGGCGGCAAGGGATGTAACGTCTGCAAACACACCGGATGGATCGAAATTCTCGGTGCCGGCATGGTCCATCCGAACGTCTTAGAGATGAGTGGCATTGACAGTAAAGAATATTCTGGATTTGCCTTTGGTATGGGGCAAGAACGCATCGCAATGCTACGTTATGGTATCAATGATATTCGAGGATTCTACCAAGGCGATTTGCGTTTCTTAGAACAATTTGGAAAATAATTTCAGAACTGAACACAGAAGTAAGCAGAATAAAAGGAAAAGTAAAATGTTAGTATCATACAAATGGTTAAAAAAATTAGTCAACGGCATTGATGACATTCCTGTCACAGATTTGGCAGAAAAAATGTCCTTGTCTGGTATTGAAATTGAGGGTGTCACAGTACCGGGAGAGGGTTTATCAAAAATAGTAGTCGGTGAAGTATTAACCTGTGAAGATGTACCGGACACTCATCTTCATATTTGCCAAGTTGATGTTGGTGAAGAAGAACCTCTTCAAATCGTTTGTGGTGCGCCAAACGTAAAAGCAGGAATTAAAGCAATCACTGCGCTCGTGGGAGCACGCATTGCCGATAATTATAAAATTAAAAAAGGAAAAATCCGAGGTATTGTTTCACTAGGGATGCTTTGTGCACTTGATGAAATCGGTATTCCGGAGTCTGTAAATCCGATGAAACACGAGGAAGGTATCTATATCTTGCCTGAAGACGCTGTGGTTGGCGACAGTGTCCTTCCTTATCTTGACTTGGATGATGAAATCATTGAGCCAGATATCTTGGCAAATCGTGCAGATGCGATGTCTATGCGCGGTGTGGCCTATGAAGTAGCAGCTATCTATGGCAAAACAGTTAATTTTGAAGATAAAAAACTAACAGAGGTTGACAGAAAAGCTACAGATAAAATTGCTGTAAAGGTAGAGACAAGTACAGAACAAGTACCAACCTATAAAATTCGTATAATTGAAAATGTAAAGATCGCCCCATCTCCGCTTTGGCTCCAAAATACACTGATGAATGCGGGTATTCGTCCAATAAATAATGTCGTTGACGTAACGAATTATGTCTTGATGTATTATGGACAGCCATTGCATGCTTTTGATTTTGACAAATTTGGTGCAGACGAAATCTTGGTGCGTCAAGCGCAAGACGGTGAAAAGATTGTGACCCTTGATGAGCAAGAGCGTGAGCTCAGCAGAGAAGACATAGTCATCACAGCCAACGGAAAACCAGTAGCACTTGGTGGTGTCATGGGAGGGCTGGATAGCGAAATCACAGAGCAAACCACAAATGTTGCTTTGGAGGCTGCGCTTTTCAATGGCACATCAATCCGGAAAACATCGCACAAGTTTGCACTACGTTCAGAATCATTAAGCCGCTTTGAAAAAGGAATTAATCAAGGCACAGTCCGTGAAGCTTTGGATTTTGCAGCCGCAATGATTCAAGAGCTTGCTGGTGGTGAAGTTCTTTCTGGTGTGGTTGAGTCAAACGACTTTATGCCAGAACCTCAAGAGGTTAAAACTACTTTAGAACGTATCAATGCTTCTCTTGGAACAAATCTTACAGTGGAGAAAGTGTTAGAAATTTTAGCGCAACTTGGATTTGAAACCCAAGAAAACAAGGGCGAATTCCATATTCAAATCCCATCACGTCGGTGGGATATCAAGATTGAAGCAGATATTGTTGAAGAAATCGCACGAATTTATGGGTATGACAACTTGCCAAGTACCTTGCCTGCAGGAGCTACAGTTGGAGAGTTAACAGCTATGCAGAAATTACGCCGAAAAGTACGCACCAACGTTGAAGCTGCCGGACTTTCGGAAGTTATTGGCTACTCATTGACAAGCTCTGAAAAAGCTCGGGAATTTGTTAATGGGCAAAAACCAACAACTTCATTACTCTTGCCAATGACCGAAGATCGTCAAACATTACGGATTAGCCAAATTCCAGGACTTTTGGATATCATCAATTATAACCAGAACCGTAAAAATGCAGATGTAGCCATCTATGAGATAGGCAACATTTTCCTTGCATCAGATTCAGAAGATTCCCGTCCTTTAGAAATTCCTCATCTTGCCTTTGCCATCTCTGGAAATGTAGAGGACAAAACCTATAATTCAGCAGCTGTAGCCGTTGACTTTTATCATGCAAAAGCCATTGTTGAACAGCTTTTGGCAGGCTATGAAAATCTTTCCTTTGAAGCCGACTCAGATATCAAAGAAATGCATCCAGGGCGCACAGCGCGAGTTTTAGTGGGCAATCGTCAAGTTGGTTTTGTTGGACAAGTACACCCTGCAACAGCAAAAGCTTATGATATTAAGGAAACTTACGTGGCTTCCCTTGACTTGGAAGCGATGCTTGAGCTTGCTCCAGCCCAAACGGTTTTTGTCGATATTCCAAAAGTACAAGCTGTAAACCGTGATATTGCCATGCTCGTTGATAGAGACAAAACACATGCTGACATAGTAGAAGTGATTACATCAAGCAAAGTGAGAAGCTTGAGTAAAGTAGAGCTCTTCGATATCTATCAAGGTGATAACTTACCAGAAGGCAAGAAGTCAATGGCCTATAGCTTGACCTTCCAAAGTCGTGAAAATACAATGACAGAAGAAGAAATTGCCAGAGCTATGGCTAAAATTACAAAAAATCTTGTAGAAAAACTCAATGCTGAAATCCGTTAACAAAGGACAGAAGTTGGTACAGCTGTCTTAAAAAACAGAAAAATGCTCATGATAGCGAAGAAAGCTATTTTGAGCATTTTTATTTGTACACTTTGATTAGATCTTGACTACTTTCACAAAAAGAATGTTAATATGCAAAAAATGTAGCAGATCACGAACTTTTTTCTGCTTCATATAAGAATTCTAAAAAGTCAAGAGATGAAGTGTTAATAAAAGCGTTTTATATTAAGTTTAAATAACCACATGTAAAGCATATGAAATCTTTCTGAACTACTTTTGTGTTAGAATGGTAAAATATGAAAAAGAAAAATTGGAAAAAGCAAGCAGCTATACTGGTTTTATCGGTTGGCATGCTTACTTTAGGCTTACCAGCTGTGCAAGCTGATGAAAGTTCGATAGATGCAAAAATCGAAAACTTTCAAAGGCAACTCAATGCAGAACTTTCTCAGGCGAATGCAATTTATACCAAAGCAAATGATTCACAAACTGAACTCAAAGCAACTCAGGAAAAGATTGAACATTTGAATACAGAGATTGAGAAAACCGAAGAAAAATATAATTCTTTAAAGGAAACTGTAGCGGGTCAAATGCGTGCAATGCAGGAGCGCGGCGGCGTTTTTCCTTCAGTTCTTGATATAGTGCTCAACGCAGCAGATTTTCACGAAGCTGTGCAAGCGCTGACGAACTTAAGGCTTATCTTACATGCAGAAGATGCCCAAGCCAAGTCCTTGGTTGATACTCAGCAAAACTTAGAGAGAATGAAACACTCGCTTCTTAAAGCAAAAACTGAGTTGGAAGCAGCTCAAACGGATTATGAGAAGCAGGTAGAAAAACTTGAGGAAAGCATAGCTCTACTCAAAAACAAGGTGACAGATAATCAGAGTATCCTTGATGAAATGCGTATAAAGGCTGCAACGCTCAATAGAGATTCAGGCAAATCAAAAATAGATTCCCTTTCAGTCGATAGGACAGTAGATTCAGAAGTTTCTGATGAGAGCAATTCTATAATGACGCCACCGGGCGGCGGAGCTCATTCATTAACCGTTTCAGCTACAGCTTACGCTTCAGATAATGGACTAGGGTTTATTACGGCAACGGGCATAAATCTCCATCTGAACCCTATGTGCATCGCTGTAGATCCTTCTGTGATTCCTTTAGGAACGATGGTTGAAGTACCGGGATATGGTATAGCGATTGCGGGAGATACAGGAGGCGCGATTGTGGGGAATATTATCGATGTCCACTTTCCTACTACAGCCCAAGCTCAGGCGTGGGGACGTAAAACACTTCAGATTAACGTGTTGAGTTAATAAATAAGGTTAGAACCCCTTGTACAGAGGCAGTTGTGTGAAGCTCTATGAAAGGAGATTTACACAACTGCTTTTTATTTTGCTATAGAGACAGTATTCTAAATGTCCATTCTATAAAGATTACGAAAAGCAGACTTACTATGTAGGGAATACTGTTATTCTTATAGTTTCTAAGGCTAATTCCGATAGTCATTTTAAATCCAGAGTTTGCTTTTCTCATCAAACACTCATTTCATTTGACCTTTTTTTTTTTTTATACTATAGACTCAGAAAGTGAACGTAACATTAGAAATGTATATGTAATAAAAACTCGNCAGAAAGTGAACGTAACATTAGAAATGTATATGTAATAAAAACTCGAAAGTAAATGTTACGTCAAAGGAGGAGTTTATGACACCAGAAAAGAAAAAACGGCGGCAACTGCGCAATCTCGCACTTTTATCGCTCTTACTGCTCTTGGTAGGCGGCACCTTTGCCTTCCAAGCCTTCAACCAGCGGGCCATCAATGACCGGATACGGGAGAACTCGGTCGGTGGACGTACCCATGACTACTATAACCGGGATACTGAAAATAAAGATGTTTTCGTTGAAAACTTCGGTGATGTTGAAATCATGGTGCGCATCCGATTGTCTGAATTTATGGAAATTCGAAGAGGAGGGACAACAGATTTTGAACCTCTTGTACCAGGGACCACTCGTGGTGATGTAGACAGCTGGACAATCATGAGACCAGCTGCAAATGATTTAAATACTCGTGCAGGTGCCTCAGCAGCCTTCAATCGTTATTCCCGTCTGACCTTTGGTTGGGAACGAGCAGGACAAGATGCGCCATGGTTTATGCCAACCTTTAACCATGACAACGCAGACCTGATGACGGCAGCTGCAGGACATGCCCGTGACTGGATCACAAGTCCAGTCACAGATGGTGTAACAGACGGTGCCACTCATCCCGGTGACGGTACAGATGCTTACTGGTCATCGGGTGATGATTTTGACAATAGCGGCGGCACTTGGCCGGGAGAAACTGTCACCAACGATGCTGCACAAAACCTGCAACAAGACCGTGCCCCGATGACGATAGACCAGTGGTATGCCCTACCAGCTGCGGATAAAACAGGTAACTTTTGGGTGATAGATAGCCGGACGGGCTGGGCCTATTGGGCCAATACGCTCCAGTCAGGGCAGGCAACTTCTTACTTGATTGATGCGGCAGAGATGGCAGCAGCAGCTGGTAACATCCCGGGTCAATATTATTACGGTATTCATGTGGACAGTCAGTTGATCAGTTCAGATCAAACTCAGGAATTCTTGACACTTGAAGCAGATGGAACAATTCCGCATATTCACTTGTCTTTACTGCTCCAAGCAATCACTACTAAAGATGACGGCAACCCAGGAGTTTTTGAGGATTCTCAACCCGAAGATTTTAACTTCAGTGCTATGGCGCCTGGACGTGTCTTCACCATGGCAGGTGAGCAATACCGTTATCTGGAGAACATGGGTTCTGGTAATCATATGATTATCCGAAATCGTGCCATTCCTAACACAACTTTTGCTCAGGAAGAAGATGGCCTTACTTCTTGGTTTGATGGGCTAGACCCAGCAGTTCAAGATCGAGTGCAGCCTGTGGCCGATGACTTTGTGACAGGAACTGTTCCTTATGCAGATGTTACCTTTGACGGCCTAGGACCGCGCTGGATCCCCAACAATCTGGATAATTTTCCAGAAGTTGAGGCCGATGTGACTCGGGTGGATACTGGCGGAACTTCCCGTGCCTTTTCTCTTTCCTTGGCTGATGTGACACGCTTATCAGGATCAGGACGTGCTTTTCCTAACCATGCGGAGCGTGTGGGTTCTGGTGATACTTGGTGGAGGCTACGAACTCCAGGTAGTGCTACAGCGGGATGGCATATTAACAACAACGCTATTATTGGTGGTGAAATGACTGTTGTTAGGAATAATTTCGTTCGCGGTGATGGGGGACTTCGTCCAGCGATAATCATCCGTTAACAAACTAAAACATAAAACGTTCAAAGATTAACTTTATCATCTTTGAACGTTTTATGTTTTTTAGGAAGTTTTCTATCTTTTTTACTGTCACGAGACTTTTTGTCTCGCTTTAAGCTTTAACGTTGCAGCTAAATCAATAAGTTTTTTTGATTCATTATTTTTGCTTTGTTTAGCTTTGTGTAACTCTCTTTCTTCTGGGCTAAACCAGAGGACGAGCTCATAGAGAGCTGCAAAACCTAAACCCATACCACCAAATATTAAAACAATCTCTATATATTCCATCTTAGACCTTCTTTTAGCTTTTCTTAGTTTTCGATTAGTTCAGGGTTTATCGCTTCGATACAATCAACCACAGGTCCTACGATTCTTGAGGTTTCCTCATCAAGATAGAAGTCCTTGTATTGAGGGTCAGGGTTGAGAGAGTGACAGCGAAAACTCTCTTCTTCTCGGAAAACTTGCTTGCAGTAGAGCTGTTCCTCTCCAGGACCACCTTCCGAAATCACATAGATATCTCCATCCCGATCAAACCCAGTTGCAACAAAAGTTACAATAGAGGAGTCAGGATATTCTGGTTGCATGGAGTCACCTTTGATACGCGCAGCACCATCATAACGCCCGGGGCGAATATCTGTGAATACGGTATAAGTTTCCTGTGTATCGTTTAAAGACTGACCAAATCCAGCAGAAAGTTGTTCATCAGCAACCTCAATCGTATAGAGCTCCTCACGGCGATAAGTTTGCAAAGGGATAATGTTATCTGAGGGAGGGAGAGGTTCAGCTTTTTGAGTGGCGAGAAACCTAGAAAAATCCAGAATACTGTTCTGTTGTTCAGCATCTAGTGTATTGTAAATATTGAGAAGCTCAATAAAAGGAGAATCAGATTTTTGTTCATTGAGAATAAGGTCAATAGGGGTATTGTAAATGTCCCCGAGCTTGACAATCATCTCTAGAGCTGGATTGCCTGTTTTTTTCTCCCAAAGTGCATAAGTTCCTTGAGTGATATCAAGCATTTCGGCAAGCTCTTTTTGAGTAAAATGATGCTTTTTACGCAACTTTTTAAGGTTTTGTCCTAAATTCATACCTCAACCTCTTTTATTGAATTTATCAATATTATAAGTTAATAAGGGTTGAAAGTCAAGTGTAAAAATTGAAAAAATCAATAAAAGACATAATGCAAGAGAAGAGCCTGTCTGTGAGAAAGCGGTGGAGCTTTTATTATCTAGTAGGATCGGGCAATGATTATGTGAAAGATGATGAAATTTATAAAATAAAGGCTTGTTGGACAGGTCCCAGACGGGGAGTAACTTAGGATTTGTCAATTCGGGGTTCGGTTACATTTTCTGGATGAAAAAACACAGGTTCTAGGGAAAGCTATTACGGGGCTTGTGCCATTCAATATTATCAATTGATAGGCGGTTCTTTATCACTCAGTGGCTGATAGGTGTTGACAAGGCGTGATAAAAGTGAAGCGAACAGTTGCGACTCATCTGCTGTCAATCCATCAAGCGCTTGACGGATAACTTGACAGTAGATTTTTTTGACCGTGGGTAAAGCTTGCTGAGCTTTTGGAGTTAAATATAATTCAGAGCGACGATGATCATCAGAGGCAGGTTGCTTTCTGACCCAGCCGGCAGAGACAAGTTCATTTATCTGTCGCGTTACGATACTTTGTTCGCGATGGAACTCCTTGATAAAGAATGCTTGACTAACACCTGGATTTTCGTCTATTTTTTCAAGATAGATATAGTTTTTGCTATTTAGACCTATTTTTTTATATTGAAAGTTGAGTTCTGTATGTAACTTATGATTCAAAATAAAAGTTAACTTGTCCATTCTAAATTCCATAATTAAGCATCCTTTCGAGAACTTTGACGTAGATAAAGTCCGAAGAAGCTTAACATCAAAACAACGATGAAGATTGTTGCCCACATTGCAAGACGCATTCCAGTAACAAAATTGCTTGGAATATCAGCCAAGACAATCAAAACAGTTATCGCTGAAGCCCCAAAAGCTTGACGTAAACTATTATTAAGTGCTGTGGCGTGGCTAATCTCATCAGGAGCAATGGCTATAAAAGCTTCTGACATCGCAGGTGAAAAGACCAGAGCATTGCCTATCATACGCACCATATAAGCTATGGTCAACAGCCATACGGGAGTTGTATCTGAAATCATGACAAAAGGAATTGCTGCAATCAGCATTAAGAGCCCTCCTGAGATAATAAGGTACTTAGGGCCGTACCGATCATAAAGCCGTCCCACTAGGGCGGCACAAAGTGC
Source organism: Lactococcus garvieae (assembly GCF_016758115.1). Taxonomy (GTDB): domain Bacteria; phylum Bacillota; class Bacilli; order Lactobacillales; family Streptococcaceae; genus Lactococcus; species Lactococcus muris. The sequence continues at coordinate 8,406 of NZ_WIVG01000034.1, read as the reverse complement.
ATTTAGAATTGCTCCAGGTAAAAGAATCATCCCGGATACCATACTGTCGAGGTGTAAAACATTCTGAGTAAAGATTGGTAACATTTGTTCAGTTCCAAGTAAAACCATAAAAGCACAGATACCAACCAAGGTCATCAGTCTAAAGGGGCGATTCTTAACCAACTGAACTTTGAGCATGGGTTGTTTTAAGCGCAATTGTCGTTTGATAAAGATGAACAAGACAAGAATACCGATAAATAGCATGCCCCAACCTTGAATAGCCGAAGTTTGGAAGACAGTCAGGCTGGCAAGAGTCAAGCCTGATCCAATCAAGGATAATGTTACAGAGGTAAAATCAATCTTGATATCTTTCGGTTCAGAAAAGTTAGGGAAAGCAAGCCAACCCACCAGTAACACGAAAAGCATCAGCGGTAAAACTAAGATGAAAATATAGCGCCATCCTAAAGTATTAACAATTAATCCTGAAAGAGTAGGCCCAATTGCTGGTCCAAAAGCGATGACTAAACCTGACAGACCTAGGATTGTTCCCCGTTTTTCGCTGGGATAGATGGAGATCATCGTAGTCATCTGAAAGGACATTAATACGCCACCAGCACAAGCTTGAATCAGACGTGAGAAAAGTAGCGTCCAGAAGTTGGTCGCAAAACAACCAAGCAATGTTCCTAAAACAAAGAGCGTAAGAGAGGACAAAAAAATATTACGCTTTTTGAATTTTTCATACAGGTTTGATGACAGAGGAGTGATAATTCCCATCATTAAAGTGTAACCTGTTGTCAGCCATTGTACCAGAGATAATGAAACATTCATATCATGTCCAATGACAGGGAGGGCAGTGACCATCATGGTTTGGCTAGCCAAACTAACAAAGCAAGTAAATAATAACAGGAGGGTAACAATCAACCGTATCTTAGGATCAATCGTTTTAGCAATAGTATCCATATAATAAAATCCTTTCACTTAAAAATACATGTAAATGCATTTAATATTGTACATGCAATTACATCTTTTGTCAAGAAAGGAACTGGTGATAAACAGTTAGACAATGGAGGCAAGTGCTCATAGCTTTTGGATACGCATCAGCTTGTCCAAGATGTCTATCAAAGATAGGAAGATATTTGTAAAGGTTATAATCTTCCCTAGATTTAAGTTTATCGGAAGATTATAAACATGTGGGGGATAAGCAAGAACAGTACGAGAAAATGTTATAATAGAGAAGTACACATATTTTCTTTCCTGCCAGAAAAGGCGAGATAAACGGTCTGATAAAAAACTGTCAAAGGAAAAGTATCTCTACTTGTAGGTGTAAAAAAACTTTTGGTCTAACTTCTTTCAAAAAGCCGTGCTTATGGAGGGGGATGAAAGTGAAGGAAAGGATGTAAACAAACCTATACTGGAACGAAAGGGTTAAGCTGAAAAACTAAGCGAGAGCTAGAGGAGAGGGGGAGCAAGAGGAAAGTTATTATTGTTTTTAACTCTAGAAAAAGCAGCGCATCGTAGAAAGAGAGCAGCATAGAGGAGTGCAAAGAGAATAAAAACATAATTTCTGCTAAAATATCAATATGGTAAAAAAAGGACGTATTATTAAATCTTTAGCAGGATTTTACAATGTAGAATCTGAGGGACAAGTTTATCAAACGCGTGCGCGGGGGAACTTTCGGAAGAAAGGAATGAAGCCAATCGTTGGCGATTTTGTGGACTTTTCAGCTGAAGAAAACTCAGAAGGCTATATCTTAGATATACACGAACGGAAAAACAGTTTGATTCGTCCTTCGATTGCAAATATTGATCAGGCGGTTATCATCATGTCGACGGTTAACCCAGATTTTTCATTGAATCTGCTGGATCGGTTTCTTGTTTTTCTGGAACATAAAAATATCCGTCCCCTTATCTATATTTCCAAGCTTGACCTGATGGAGGATTTAAGCACTTATCAAAAATTTAAACAAGACTATGAACAGATTGGGTATCAGATTTTCTTTGACTGGAAAGAGCTGGAAAAGTCTTTGGCTGGTAAGGTAACTGTTTTTATGGGACAAACAGGGGCAGGGAAAACGACCTTGCTAAATTTGATTGCACCGGGCATGAATTTGGCGACTGGCGAAACCTCAGACAAGTTAGGCCGTGGCCGTCACACAACACGTCATGTGGAGTTCTTTGAAGTTGCATCAGGCTTAATTGCAGATACACCAGGTTTCTCAAATCTAGACTATGATGTTTCTAACCAACCAGATTTAAATGCAGCCTTTCCAGAAATTTTACGAGAGAGTCATGGGTGTAAGTTTAGAGAATGTACCCATACACATGAGCCTTCTTGTGCTGTCAAGCTTGCACTTGAAGAAGGCAGGATTTTAGCCAGTCGCTATGAGGACTATCTGCAATTATTAACAGAAATAAATAACACGAGGGAAACTTATGCCAAACAAAGAAAAAAACAAAATTAAAGGAAACATTTGGATGAAGCAGGCCGGCTTCTTAGGTTTAGTGATTCTTTGGGCTTTAATCATTTTCTTTAAAAATAGCTTGGGAGACTGGAAGTGGCCGTTATTTGCTTTTCTGGTTGTCTTGACTGTTTGGGGTTTATATCAAATCAATAAAGCCTTCTTTGGCTTGAAAAAATAGGAGGAAACATGCAACAATTTACAAATAAAATAGCACCGTCTATTCTCGCAGCTGACTTTGGTGCCTTTACAGCAGAAGTCGCAAAGATTAAAGCTGCTGGTGCAGATTATGTACATATTGATGTTATGGATGGTCACTTTGTCGATAATCTGACCTTTGGTTCGGGCGTGGTTGCAGCACTTCGCCCACATACAGATATGGTTTTGGATGTGCACATGATGGTCGAAAATCCAGAAAAATATGTTGAAGAATTTGCTCAGGCTGGTGCAGATATCATGAGCATTCATGTTGAAGCGACAGCGCATATCCACGGGGCATTGCAGAAGATCAAAGCTGCGGGGATGAAAGCAAGCGTGGTCATCAATCCTGGAACACCCGTCTCAGCCATTGAGCCCGTTCTCAGTATGGTTGATATGGTTTTAGTAATGACTGTCAATCCTGGTTTTGGAGGTCAAGCTTTTATTCCAGAAACCATGGATAAAGTTCGTGAGCTTGTGAAAATACGTGAAACCAAAGGCTTGATTTTTGAGATTGAGGTAGATGGTGGCATTGACGATAAAACGATAGAGCAAGCACGTGATGCAGGGGCAAATGTATTTGTGGCTGGGTCCTTTGTTTTCAAGGGAGATGTAGCTGCTAAGGTTCAGAAGTTGAGAGATAAGTTATGAACATATTTATCATTATTCTTTTGATTTTAGCTCTTCTGATAGGAACAGCTAATCTTTTCAAAAAACCAGCCATAGACTCCAAACTGAATGCCAGAGTGGAAAACCTTTCGTCAAATTTAACAGAACTACGTTTAGAAATGTCTCAACAGCTGGGGCAAAATCGTCAAGAAATGTCGGGTACTGTATTAAACCTTTCCCATAATCTGAATGAAAACCTGTCGAATTTGACAGAAAATATCAATACCAAATTTGACCATCAGTTTAAGGATTTACAAAGTTCCAATGAGCAAAAACTGGATAAGATTGCCCTCAACTTAGCAGAGATGTCAGAGGCAATGACTGAAAAATTTGACCGAAAGTTCCAAGAATTGCAAGAAGCTAACGATAAAAAATTAAGTCAAATCCAGAACACAGTAGATGAAAAACTTCAGGAAACGCTGAATAAAAGAATTTCTCAAAGCTTTGAGCAAGTCACTAATCTTCTGACTTCTGTGGACAAAGGACTGGGAGAGATGCGCAATCTCGCCAGCGATGTTGACAGTTTGCAAAAAGTGATGACAGGCGTGAAAACGCGAGGAATTATTGGTGAAGTGCAACTTGGGCGGATTTTGGATCAGATTTTTACCGCAGGACAATATCAGGAACAAGTCAATATTCAAGAGCGAAATGCTGTGGACTTTGCGGTTGTGATGCCTGGTAAATTAGAGGGCAGCGATGTTTTATTGCCGATTGACTCAAAGTTTCCTTTGGAAGACTATCAGCGCTTGCAGGCTGCTCTTGAAACAAACGATACGGTGGCGATTGAAGCATCAAGAAAAGCTCTGTTTGCGGCGGTTAAAGCTCAGGCAAAATCAATTTCGGAAAAATACATTTTACCGCCAAAGACAACGGATTTTGCCATTATGTTTTTACCTATTGAGGGACTTTTCATGGAAGTGGTGAATAATACAGAGCTTTATGAGCAACTCAGCCGTGATTATAAAGTGAATATTACTGGTCCAACAACCATGACAGCTGTTTTGAACAGCTTACAAATGGGCTTTAAGACCTTACAGATTGAACAAAAATCCAGTGAAGTGTACGAAATGCTTGGGGCAGTCAAGACCGAATTTGGCAAATTTGAAACCTCGCTCAAGAAAGTTCATGAACGTTTGCAACAGTCTGAAAAGGAAATCAACACGCTGATTACGACAAGAACAAATGTCATGAATCGTAAATTGCGCACGATTGATGCCATTGATAAAGAGACGAGTGCTGCGCTTTTAGAAATAGAAGGGGACTAATATGGTTCTGATAAAAAATCTATCCATTGGTGAATTTTTTGAGGGTTTTTACCTGATAAAATCAGTTGAACTCCGTCAAACACGTGCAGGCAAAGACTTTCTTGCGATTGTTTTTCAAGATCGTACAGGAACTATCTCAGGAAATATTTGGGATGCAAATCCGAAAGCTATAAAACAGTTCGTTGCGGGGCGCGTGGTGCATATGAAGGCATTAAAAGAGCTTTATAATGGCATGCCCCAAGTCAACCGCATCAGTTTACGCTTAGCAGAGGGAAATGAGCCGATAAATCCAGAAGATTATCGAGAAAAGTCCCCTGTAAATGAGACAGAGCTTCGGGAATATGTTGAAAGCATTCTTTTTCGAATCGAAAACGCGACATGGAATCGCATTGTACGTCATATTTTGAAGAAGTTTGACCGCGAATTTTACCGGTTCCCAGCAGCCAAAACCAATCACCATGCTTTTGAGGGGGGCTTGGCCTACCATACGACAACCATGCTCCAGCTGGCTGAAAAGGTCTGTGAAGTTTATCCTCAGCTCAATGAATCTTTAATGTTTGCAGGAATTCTTTTGCATGATATGGCTAAATGCATAGAGTTTACCGGTGTTGAAAACACAAGCTATACTCTGCGAGGAAATCTTTTAGGGCATATTGTACTTATTGATGAAGAAGTGAGTAAAGCAGCCATGGAGTTAGGAATTGATGAGGAGAAAGAAGACTTACTTTTGCTGCGACATGTGTTATTGAGTCACCATGGACAGCTGGAGTATGGCAGCCCTGTGCGCCCTAAAATCATGGAAGCTGAAATCATACATCAGATTGACATGATGGATGCCAGCATGATGATGATGATGACTGCCCTTAACAATGTCGATCCCGGACAATCCAGCCAGCGTGTCTTTGCCTTGGAAAACCGTAACTTTTACAAGCCCTTGAATAACTAATATAGAAAGAAAAGATGAAACATACACTGAAAAATGACACATTAACTGTCGAAGTTAACGCTTTTGGCGCAGAACTGAACTCTGTTAAAAAGGATGGCATTGAGTACCTTTGGCAGGCAGATGCAGACTTTTGGGGACGCCATGCGCCGGTGCTCTTCCCCATCGTTGGGAAGCTTAAAGAGGGCCAATACATTTATGAGGACAAGGTCTATGCTATGTCTGGACATGGTTTTGCCCGCGATAGCGTGTTTACACTTGTCAAAGAGGAAGAAGAAGAACTCATTTATGAGCTTGTATCAACCGCTGAAACTCTTGCAAGCTATCCCTTTGAGTTTAGCTTTAAAGTAGGCTATAAACTCATGGATAATCAGATTAGTGTGCGCTATCAGGTTGAAAACAAGGACCATAAACAGATGATTTTCGGTCTTGGAGCACATCCTGCCTTTAACGTTCCTATAGAAAAGGGGACTTTTGAAGACTATAAATTGACAGTTTTTCCTTCAGAAAAGCGCACCTTTATTCCTTTAGACTTGCCGACAGGTATGCTTAAAAGAGAGGAACAAGCAGAAGTAGAAGTGAGTGAGTTGCCACTTAAGCATGAACTCTTTGCTAAGGATGCCCTTGTCTATACTTCTTCAGATGAAATGTCCGTGGCATTGACAAACAGTTTAGACAAGCGGAGCGTGAAAGTAACTTGGAAAGAGATGCCTTTCTTTGGACTTTGGAGCCCTTATCCAGCTGAGGCAAGTTTTGTTTGCATTGAGCCTTGGGCGGGGATTGCTGATGAAGTTGCTACCAATGGGCAGTTGACGGAGAAGTTCGGTATGAATCAACTTGACCCTCAAGAAAAATTTACTTGTACCTATGTTGTCGAAATAAATTAACGGTCAAAGATAGACATAGCGCTATCTTTTTTCTATTTTTTAAGAAGGCTGAGAGGAAAAACAAGGCGTAAATTGTTATAATAGAAGGTATGAATGATATTTTCCAACTTACATTGATTTTGGTTGCTTCTTTGGTTGCAACCTTGTTTGCAAGAAGAATAAGAATTCCAGCAGTAGTTGGACAGATACTTATTGGTATTGTTTTAGCTCCTGCTGCTTTAGGCTGGTTACATGGGGGACATACGATTGAGGTTCTTTCTGAAATAGGCGTGATTTTGCTCATGTTCCTTGCTGGTTTAGAGAGTGACCTTAGTGTACTTAAGAAAAATTTTAAACCAGCTTTACTGGTTGCCTTAGCAGGTGTACTTGTCCCTTTGCTGGTATTCTGGGGTGTTACTGCTCTGATGGGTTATGCTTTCTCTACAGCCATCTTTTATGGGATTGTCTTTGCAGCAACTTCTGTATCGATTACGGTCGAAGTTCTGCAAGAGTATGGTAAACTTTCGACAAAAGCAGGTTCGATTATCTTGGGTGCAGCAGTTGTGGATGATATCCTGGCTGTTCTTGCCTTATCTATTTTTACATCAGCAAACAGTTCTTCAGGAAACTTGCCGCAACAGTTCTTTATGGAATTTCTGTTCCTCGTCTTTTTGGTTCTTGTTCACAAGTCTGTACCAAAAATTTGGCGATTTGTTGAGAAACTGCCCATCTATGCGAAAAACACAACCGCAGCACTGATTCTTTGCTTGGTTTTGAGTCTTTTAGCTGATGCTGCAGGAATGTCAGCAGTAATTGGTTCTTTTTTTGCGGGCTTGGCACTGAGTCAAACCGATGTTTCACATAAGATTGAAGAATACAGCTCAGCTATTGCTTATGTCGTCTTTATTCCTGTTTTCTTTGTTTCCATAGCTATATCGGTTACTTTTGAGAGTATCTTTGAACAGCCTCTTTTGATTCTCTTCTTTACACTTCTAGCGGTCTTAACCAAGTTTATCCCCGCATACTTTATTGGAAAATCCACGGGGCTCACAACATCAGAGAGTGCCTTGGTTGGTACTGGTATGGTTTCTCGTGGGGAGATGGCACTCATCATCGCGCAGATTGGGCTGGCTTCACAAGTGATTAACAGTGACATTTATTCAGAACTTGTCATCGTCATTATCTTGAGTACACTTATCGCACCATTTTTGATTAAGCAATCTTTGAAAAAGGGAATAAGCTGACAATAATAACAGACTTATAAGGAAAAAAATGATAAAATAGTCAAAGTATATAAAATGAAGGGGTTTCTTATGTCAAACTTTCAAGTAGTAAAACATCCACTTATCCAACACAAACTTTCAATCTTACGCCGTGCGGATGTATCAACAAAAGAGTTTCGTGAACTTGTCGATGAGATTGGTATGCTCATGGCTTATGAAGTATCACGAGATCTGCCTTTACAAGATGTGGAGATTGATACACCTGTTGCACATATGACAGCACAAGAACTTGCAGGTAAAAAGCTTGCTATTGTACCGATTCTTCGTGCAGGTATTGGTATGGTGGATGGTATCTTGAAACTCATCCCAGCTGCGCGTGTAGGTCATATCGGTATGTATCGTGACGAAGAAACACTTACACCAGTGGAGTATTTGGTAAAACTTCCAACGGATATTGCAGAACGTCAGATCTTTCTAGTTGATCCGATGTTGGCTACCGGAGGCTCTGCCATCCTTGCTATTGATAGCCTTAAAAAACGTAACGCCAACAACATCAAATTTGTTTGCCTTGTGGCTGCACCAGAAGGGATTAAAGCCGTTCAAGAAGCACATCCAGATATTGATATCTATGTTGCAGCACTTGATGATCATCTAAACGAGCATGGTTACATTGTTCCAGGTCTTGGTGATGCTGGAGACCGTTTGTTTGGAACAAAATAAAAAGTCAATTTAAAACACTTAAAGTTGAACTCAGCTTTCAGTGTTTTTGGTTCTGTATAATCTGTGGTGGTAGATTAAAATCTA
>NZ_WIVG01000033.1 GCF_016758115.1 Lactococcus garvieae | reverse complement strand
CGCTTGATAAAGTCCTTGTGCATAAAGGCATCCGGTATGCTGTGTCCGTAGTAGGCTTCTTCCCAACCATCCCGAAAAGACATGGGCGGCTCTACAAGATGCTTTCGAAGCAACAAGACATTGCCTTGATCAATATAATTTTTCGTAAGCACCAGATAGGGCACTAACTTGCCATTTTCCTTAATGTGAACGGTGTAGCCCAAGCGCTTGTCTTTGTCATAGGCTAAATCTCTTAAGGTTTGCGGTTCCTTTGCGGGAAATATATAAATAAAATCCTCTCTTTTCACAACTATAAACACAGCAATAAGTATTTGTACAAGACTTAATCCTAAAAACAACATCAGCTTTTTTCTACTTTTCAAGAGCCTCTCTCCTTAAAATACCATGATAACTTTTTCACTAACTAATACGATAAAAAAGATGTATTCTCACCAAAAAAAGACCAAAAAAAAGCAACCAAATCAATGGTTGCTTGCTTTTGAAATTTATTTAATTAAGCTTCCCAAACATTTTCTAAAACATTTGTCTGGTCGCGATCTGGACCAACTGAAAATGTTGAGATACGAACACCTACAAGTTCAGCGACACGAAGAACATAGTTGCGCGCTGTTTCTGGTAGCTCCTCAAGTGTACGCACTCCTGTGATGTCTTCAGACCAACCCGGCATTTCCTCATAGATTGGTTTACAACGCTCTAGCTCTTTAAGGCTTGCTGGGTAGTGCGTGATTTCTTTTCCATCAAGTTCGTAAGCCACACAGATTTTCACCGTTGGCAAACCTGAAAGAACGTCAATCGAGTTCAAGCTAAGATGAGTCAAACCTGAAACACGGCGTGAGTGACGCATAACAACTGCATCGAACCAACCTACACGACGTGGTCGACCTGTTGTTGTGCCATATTCATGACCTACTTCACGGATTTGGTGCCCTGTTTCGTCAAAGAGTTCTGTTGGGAATGGACCATCCCCAACACGTGAAGTATAGGCTTTACATACACCAACTACTTTATCAACTTTTGTTGGACCAACACCTGAACCGATAGCTACTCCGCCTGCCAATGGGTTTGATGATGTGACGAATGGATAAGTTCCTTGGTCGATATCTAGCATCACACCTTGGGCACCTTCAAAGAGGACACGGTGACCTTCGTCAAGCGCATCGTTCAAGATAACTGAAGTGTCCGCTACATATTTTTTAATTTGTTGACCGTATTCATAGTATTCGTTAAAGATTTCATCGAAATCAAGTGCTTCACTGTCGTAAAGTTTAACGAATTCACGGTTTTTGTTTTCGAGATTTGTATGTAGACGTTCTTCAAAAATCTCCTTATCCAAAAGGTCTGCGATACGGATACCAACACGGGCTGCTTTATCCATATAAGCTGGACCAATACCTTTGATTGTTGTACCAATCTTTTGATCGCCTTTCGCTTCTTCTTGAAGGGCGTCTAATTTGATATGGTAAGGCAAAATAACGTGGGCGCGGTCTGAGATACGCAGGTTATCTGTTGTTACACCGTTTTCGTGGAGGTAAGCAATTTCTTTAACCAAGGCTTTGGGATTGATCACCACACCATTACCGATAACAGATGTTTTCTCCGGGAAGAAAATACCTGATGGAATAAGGTGAAGTTTGTACTTAAAGCCGTCAATCACAATCGTGTGACCGGCATTATCCCCTCCCTGGTAACGCGCAATAACTTCGGCATCTGAGCTGAGGAAATCTGTAATTTTACCTTTCCCTTCATCTCCCCACTGCGTTCCTACAACAACAACTGATGGCATAATAGCTCTCTTTTCTTTTAATATTTGTACGCTCTATATCTCTCTTGTGATGATACAGCTGGCATTTTGATATTGAAAAGCTCCTATCGCACTATTCCCATTATAGCAAAAATTATTTTTGAAAATCTAGAACAAATAAATGCCTTTTATAAAAAATATGCTTTTGTTCGGAAATATCAAACTTTATTTCAGCTTTTCCTAAAAATATCGACTTTTTGACCGCCCTTATACTTTATGTAAAACATCACTTTAGAAATACAGGCATAACAATCACTGTCCTTAAAAATATGTTAAAATAGAAGGAGTTATGACTGATAAAATACTAAAATCCATTTCAAAAAATGGTCACTTTCGTGCTTTTGCTCTTGATTCAACATTGACAGTCCGTGAAGCGCAAGAGCGGCATCAAACGATGCCTTCTTCTACTGTTGCGCTCGGTCGTACCCTGATTGCTGCTCAAATTTTGGGCGCTAATGAAAAAGGGGACAGTAAAATTACGGTCAAAATCTTGGGTGATGGTGCTATGGGTGCAATTATTGCTGTCGCTGATGCTAATGGAAACGTTAAAGGTTATGTCCAAAACAAAGAGCTCGACTACAAAAAAACCTCGACTGGCGAAGTACTCGTTGCTCCTTTCATTGGAAATGGCTTCTTTGTTGTTATTAAAGACATGGGGTTACGTCAACCTTATACTGGGCAAACGGATCTCATCACAGGGGAAATTGGAGAAGATTTAGCTTGGTACTTCCTCTCAAGTGAGCAAACTCCTTCTTCTGTTGGTTTAAATGTCTTGCTGAACGAGGGAGAAGACAGTGTCAAAATTGCTGGTGGTTTTATGCTACAGGCCCTGCCAGATGCAACTGATGATGAAATTGCCTTGATAGAAAAAAATATCAAAACAATGCCAAGTATTTCAGAAATACTTTTAAATGAGAATCCCCTTGAATCAATGCTCGCCGCAATTTATGGAGAAATGGACTACACTGTTCTTGCTGAATCCTCTTTAGCTTTTAGATGCGACTGTTCAAAAGAACGCTTTGCTAAAGGATTACAAGGTCTTGGTAGCAAAGCGATTACCGAGATGATTGAAGAAGACCATGGTGCTGAAATTGTTTGCCAGTTTTGTAATCGTAAGTATGAATTTACAGAAAAAGAGCTTAATGATTTAATTTTAGGAGCTGTTCAAAAATGAAGCTGCTGCTTAAAGATTTGTCACAATCCTCAAACAAAAATATAGGTTTAATTTTTTTAAGCCTATTGGTTGGACTTACAGCTGGCTTCCTTGCCAGCTTTTATCGTTTAGCTCTTTCCGCGGCTGAAAAATTAGGGGCCTTCTTATATCAGCAAGCTGGAAGACATCTCATCTATGTTCTTCTCTTACTTCCCGCTTTGCTTCTCCTCGCGTTTATTGTCAGTACTTTAATGAAAAAATATCCCATGTCTACCGGCAGTGGAATTCCTCAAATCAAGGGGCAGCTACTTGGATATTTCCAGCCTGACTGGTTTACGACTGCCTGGGCTAAGTTTGTCGGTGGAACTCTGGCTATGTTTGCAGGTCTTTCTTTGGGGCGTGAGGGGCCTTCTATCCAACTTGGAGCTGCTATGGGACAAGCCATTGGAGAAAAATTTGCTGCCACTGAGCGGCATCAGCGTTTGCTGATTGCTTCAGGTGCTGCAGCAGGTTTATCCGCAGCCTTTAACGCACCACTCTCTGGTATCATGTTTGTTTTAGAAGAAATTTTCAGCTACTTTTCACCACTGATTTTATTAACCTGTATGACCTCTGCTATCATTGCAGATGCTGCCTCCCGTGTTATTTTTGGGTCTGCAAGTATCTTTAACTTTCAGATCGTCAGTGGCTTTCCTCTTTCAGACTACTGGCTTCTCTTGCTTTTAGGCATACTCATGGGAATCTTCGGTGCTGTGTATAACTACGCTCTTGTAAAAGGGCAAGATCTCGTGCAAGGTAAAATAAAAAGTCCTTTTCTTCGTGTTTTTTTGAGTTTTATCATTTCTGCTCTTGCAGCGCTCTTTTTTCCAATAATCAGTGGAAGTGGTCATCACTTAATCGCTCAACTCACTCTAGGTTGGGGGCTTGCTTTTCTCTGCCTCATCTTTGTATCGAAATTTATAATTTCTATCATAAGCTATATCTCTGGAGTTCCGGGAGGAATTTTCTTTCCGCTTTTAATTCTAGGTGCCAGTTTGGGTAGTATTTTTGCTACAGTGGTTATTTCCTCTTTGCATCTGTCTCCCAACCTCTTTCCTAATTTTATAATTTTAGCCATGGCTGCGACATTTACTGCTATTGTTCGTGCACCAATGACAGGTATCTTACTTTTGGTCGAAATGACCGGCTCTTTTGATCATCTTTTGCCTCTGGCTTTTGTTTCTCTTATTTCCTATCTTGTCGCTGAACTTTTGCATTCTGAACCAATCTATCATTCATTACTCCACAATCTTCTCACCGCAGATTCTGAAATTGCTACTGAAAAAAGGGGGCATATTATGATTGAAGCCTTGGTACAGTTTGATTCTGAAGCCGACCATCAGCCTGTTCAAAATCTTCACCTGCCACAAAACAGTCTTCTCATTTCCATTCAGCGCAATGGGGAAAAGATTATTCCACATGGAGATACACTACTCCACGCCGGCGATATTGCAACTTTTTTGACAACCCAAACCCAAGAAGTTTACGTTCGCCAAAAAATAAAGCGGTTATTTACCACTTAAAAAATTCAAAAGCCTTCGCAAAATAACCTGCGGAGGTTTTTTCAGTGCAAAGTTTGAGTAAATCTTCTAAAAAATGTTAAAATATTCTCTATGACTATGGATTCAAAATACACACGCCCTTGGAAAATTGGGGATATAGAAATTGCTAATAAAATCGTACTCGCCCCAATGGCGGGGATTAATAATAAAGCCTTCCTGACAACAGCTAAAGAGTTTGGAGCCGGCCTTGTCGTTACCGAAATGATTTCTGATAAAGGGATTGAGCACCGCAACAAAAAAACCCTTCAAATGATGGACTTTGAAGGCGTGCCTCATCCACTTTCGATGCAAATTTTTGGCGGCGAAGTTGATACACTGGTTGAAGCGGCTAAATTTGTGCAAGAGAATACAGTAGCTGATATCATTGATATCAATATGGGCTGTCCTGTTCCTAAAGTCACTAAAAATGAAGCAGGCAGCCGCTTACTTCTCGATCCAGATAAGGTTTACGATGTCGTGAAAGCTGTCAGTTCAGCGATTGATCTGCCACTGACTGTAAAAATCCGTATCGGTTGGGATTCTGATCATCTCTATGCTGTCGAAAATGCCAAGGCTATCGAAGCGGCCGGTGGCGCAGCTGTTGCCATGCATGCACGGACACGCGCCCAACTTTATGAAGGCAAAGCCGACTGGACATGGCTTGAGAAAGTAGCAGGCAACATTAACATTCCTTTTATCGGAAATGGTGATGTGAAAACACCTGAAGATGCCAAACGTATGATTGATGAAACGGGTGTTGATGCAGTCATGATCGGTCGTGCTGCTCTCGGAAATCCGTGGATGCTTCATCGTACAGAACACTATCTTCGTACAGGTGAGCTCCTTCCTGAACCCACTGTAGATGAAAAAATGCGCATCGCTAAGATTCACTTGCAACGTCTTGTTGACCTCAAAGGCGATAATCTCGCTTCACGCGAATTTCGCCAACATGCAGCTTACTACCTCAAGGGAGCCAAACGTGCAGCCAAAGTTAAAGTTGCAGTAAATCAGGCAACAACTCAGGAAGAAATCGTTACTATTTTAGATGATTTCGTTGCGCAGAACTAATGGATCAGCTTTTTTGTTGGTCTTTTTTTATCGACTCCCAGTTTTCTATTAGACCAAAGTCAAAAGTTGGATGTTTCTTGACTTTGACCTTGATTGCAAATTATAGAAAAGCAGATTCTTTACTTTTCTGTTATAATAAGGTTAGTACTATAAAACAAGGAGGGACTCTATGCGTACATCAAAGGCTATTGTCGAAATTGAAAAAGCTATCATTCATCTTAAGAAAGCTAAACGTGAGATTAGCAACTATAGTTTTGAAAACCAAACACAAAGTTTGATTCAAATCAACCAAGCTATTGATCGCTTACAAATTATCAAAGATGGTGTCAATGCAGATTCTTCTGACGTAGAAGGTGTTTCTTCTGTTGGTCGACTTGAGGGTGAACGCTTGACATCTAAGTTGTTCCAATAACAGCTGGTCAAAATAAAAAAGAAGAGTCTTGATGACTCTTCTTTTTTATTACTCACTTTTTCTTACGTTTATACTTACTTTGAGGATAAGTAAAGTCTCCCATAACTTCATGGACATTTATTACTGTTGAAAAGGCTTGAGGATCTATCTCCCCAATCAAGGCCTTAACGGTCATAACTTCTCGAGGGTTAAGCACCACATAGACGACGCGTTTCTCAGTTCCAGAGTAAGCTCCTTCTCCATGTAAAAATGTCGCACCGCGTCCAAGCTCTGCAAGAATCGCATTTGCAATTTCTTGATACTTGGGACTGATAATGAGCATTCCCCGAACAGTATATCCTCCTGACTGGATAAGGTTGATGACCTGAGCCGCAACGAAACTTGCAATTAGTGTGTAAACCATATGATTCACATCAATGTAAGTAAGAGAGAGTGTCATTACAAAAAGGTCAATCGTGAAAATGACACGTCCCACTGCTGTGCCTCGCTTAATTTGCAACAGCTGTGCAATGATATCTGACCCCCCAGTTGTTCCGCCAAAACGGAAGATGATTCCAACTCCTGCTCCAGCAAAGACCCCAGCTAAGAGAGCTGCAACTAAGTTATCATGCAGAAGATTGATATTAAAATCAAAGGTCTGAAAGACAGAAAGGAAAAGCGAAACATTAACAATCGCATAAACTGTATAGATAAAAGTCCGCTGTCCTAAGAAACGGTACCCAATAAAAAGCAAAGGAATATTCAGAATGAACTGGCTAATAGCCGGATCCAATCCGAGTAAGGCATGCAATATCAAGGTTATCCCAGAAAGTCCCCCAGCAGCCAGCTGATTGGCCATGTTTAACTTTACAAATCCAAAAGCAAAGATGACTGCTCCTAAACTAATGGCAATAAAGTTGCGAAAATGGATTTTAATGAGGCTCATATCCTTCATACAACTCTCCAATCTAATACTATTTTTATTAATATTGTAAAAATAGCTTTGTAATTTCTCGTAAAACCTCTGTCAAAAATGACAGAGGCTTTCTCTAATTTATACTAAAACAACCGTTTTGTCAACTTAATCTGTAATCTCACTAAAGTTACCGATAACACGGACATTTTCCGAGATGGAAACAAAGGCTTTTGGGTCATATTTAGTAATGATTTCTTTAAAATCTTGATATTCGTACATTGTAATAACTGTAAACAAGATTGTCCGTTTTTCATGTGAATAAGCACCTTCAGCATTATTCAAAATTGTTGCACTATGATGCATCTTTTCAAAGAGTTTGCGGATGATGATTTCAGGATTCTCGGTGACAATCATGACCTGCATCCGTTTTTGACGTGTAAAGATAGCATCTGTGACACGTGAGCTCACAAAAATAGCAATCATGGAGTAAAGCATGTATTCCCAGCCAAAAAGCACTCCAGCAGTAAAGATAATCACACCATTAACGATAAATCCTAGTGTTCCAACATTATGTCCCGTTTTCTTGCGGATATAAAGGGCAATGATATCCGTACCCCCACTTGAAATACCATTACGCATGGCATAACCAACTCCTGCACCCATAATAGTACCACCAAAGATAGCATTGATGATTGGATCAGGTGTCAGTGTTGTTTCGGGAACAAAATGGATAAAAACGGAACTCATGGTAACGGTCAACAAGGTAAACAAAGTAAACTGTTTTCCCAAGCGGAACCAAGCTAAAATCATTAAAGGAACATTAATCAGAAAGAGCGTTACCGATATGGGCAGATAGTTATACCCCATCATCCGTGTAAAAATCTCAGTTGCCACCTGGGCTGCACCTGTAGCACCACTAGAATAGACTCTTCCAGGTTGGTAAAAGAAATTCAGTGCAAAAGCAGAGGTGATTCCATATAAGACAGATGCTGAGAAACGATGTGTCAACTTTTCCCAGCCACCAAGCATGTTGATAAATTTAGTCAAGTTTTTCAAGTTTAATTCTCAATTCTTCCAGTTGGCTTTCACTGACTACTGATGGCGCTTGTGTCATCGGGTCTGTGGCTTTATTATTCTTAGGAAAGGCAATGACTTCACGAATATTGTCTTTTCCTGCAAGCAACATCACGAAACGGTCCAAACCAAGGGCCAATCCTCCGTGTGGTGGGAAGCCATAATCTAAAGCTTCCAACAAGAAACCAAATTGCGCTTTGGCATCTTCTAAACTAAAGCCAAGTGCTTTGAGCATTTCTTCTTGTAATTCACGGCTGTTAATACGGAGTGATCCACCACCGAGTTCGTAGCCGTTCAAAACGATATCGTAAGCATGCGCACGGACTTTACTGAGATTTCCTGAAAGTTCCCCTTGTGTTTCAGCAGTTGGTAAAGTAAACGGGTGATGCGCACTCATATAACGGCCTTCTTCTTCTGACCACTCAAACATTGGCCAATCAATAACCCAGAGGAAATTGAATTTCGAATAATCAATTAAGCCTTGCTCTTTGGCAATCGTTTGACGTAAAGCCCCCAGTGCTGAATTTGCCACTTCTAAACTGTCTGCCACAAAGAGAACCAAGTCGTTGTTTTCTAAGCCCAAAGTTTCAACGAATTCTGATGTTTTATCTGTCAAGAATTTAGCAATAGGACCAGCCAATTTATCGTCTTCAAACTTGATCCAAGCCAAGCCTTTGGCCCCATTTTGCTTGGCTTGCTCTGTTAATTTATCAATAGCTTTACGAGAGTACTTATCGGCATTATTTTTAACGACAATGGCTTTAACAACAGGTGCTTCGCTAAAGACTTTGAAATCTACAGTTTTCGCAAGGTCTGTCAAGTCCTGCAAGAGCATCTCGTAGCGTGTATCTGGCTTATCTGAACCATAGAAGTTCATGGCATCATCGTATTTCATACGTGGGAACGGTAAAGTTATATCGACATTTTTAACGTCTTTCATAACTTTCGCAATCAAGCCTTCCGTCAAATCTTGAATTTCTTCTTCCCCAAGGAAGCTTGTTTCTAAGTCGACCTGTGTAAATTCTGGTTGACGGTCGCCACGCAAGTCTTCGTCACGGAAACATTTTACGATTTGGTAGTAGCGATCGAGACCTGCAGTCATCAACAATTGTTTCATAAGCTGTGGACTTTGTGGCAAAGCATAAAACTCGCCTTTATTGACACGAGAAGGGACAAGATAATCACGTGCACCTTCTGGTGTTGACTTGTTCAAGAAAGGTGTTTCGACATCGATGAATCCTTGATCGTCCAAGTAACTACGAATAGCACGCGTTGTCGCATGACGCATCGTAATGTTGTTCAGCATTTCTGGGCGGCGTAAGTCGAGATAACGATATTTCAAACGCGTATCGTCAAGCACTTCCACACCATCTTTAATCTCAAATGGTGTTGTTTTTGAAGTACTAAGAATTTTCATTTGATTCGCTTCAATTTCAATTCCACCTGTTTTAATATTTTCGTTTTTGCTGGCACGCTCAACAACTTTACCTGTAACTTCAAGTACGTATTCGTTACGAACTTTATCTGCAGCTTCTACGATTTCTTTTGTTGCTGTTTCAGGATTAACCACAATCTGGACAATGCCTTCACGGTCGCGCAAATCAATAAAGATTAAGCCGCCAAGATTACGGCGCTTTGCAACCCAACCTTTTACGGTAACTTCTTGGTTTAAATACTCTTCTGTAATATTTCCTGCATAGTTTGTTCTCTTCAAGTTTAATCTCCTTACGTTTCTTTAGTCCTCAGGTTCCTTGGAACTACTGAACTTTTTATTCTCCAAGCGCTTCTTCAAAGATAGGCGCAAAACCTTTCGCAACTTCTGCCAAAGTTGTTTTTACTTCTTTACGCGTTTGGTTATGTTTAACTGTAATTTCACTTGTTTCCACTTCATTGTCACCAAGCGTAATTATCACTTCTGCTTTTGCCTTTTCAGCTGATTTAAATTGAGCACCTAGTTTACGGTTAGAAAAATCTCGTTCAACTTTAAAGGCTTGAGCACGAAGACTTTCTGCAAGTTGTGTCGCTGCTAAGCTGGCTTTGTTTCCCATAACGGCAATATAAACATCAAGTGTATCTTCTTCATGGAAATCAACGCCTTGCATTTCAGCAACCATCAACAAGCGCTCTACACCCAGTCCAAATCCAAAACCTGGTGTGGCAGGTCCATCAAAGTATTCAACCAGACCATCATAACGGCCACCTGCACAAACCGTCAATTCTTGTCCTTTGACATCCACGATAAATTCAAAGATTGTATCATTGTAGTAATCCAGACCGCGAACCATATTGGTATCAATGACATAATCAATACCCAAACCATCGAGCAGTTCACGGGTCATGTCAAAGTGATTTTGAGACTCTTCTGTAAGATAGTCCAAGATAGATGGTGCACCCTTGACGATTTCCTTGTCTTCTTTTTCCTTGCTGTCAAGTACTCGCAGAGGGTTTTCGTGAAGGCGGCGTTGGCTGTCTTTCGAAAGCTGACTTTCAAAAGGTGTCAAATAATCAATCAAAGCTGTACGATAAGCCTTACGTGTCTCTAAGTCACCCAAAGAATTCAAGTGAAGTGTTACACCAGAGATACCGATTTGTTCAAATAATGATTGCGCCATGGCGATAATTTCGACATCAATCGCTGGATTTTTCGCTCCGAAACATTCCACACCAAATTGGTGGAATTCGCGTAATCGTCCAGATTGAGGACGTTCGTAACGGAACATCGAACCCATATAATACATTTTTACTGGTTTGGGCACTTCTGGAGCAAAGAGTTTATTTTCAATATAAGCGCGAACAGTTGAAGCTGTCCCTTCAGGACGCAAAGCGATATGACGTCCACCTTTGTCGTCAAAATCATACATTTCTTTAGTTACGATGTCACTTGTTTCACCTGTTGCCCGACTGAACAGCTCGTAACTTTCAAAAAGTGGTGTACGGATTTCTCTGAAATTATAATCTTCAAATACTGCACGGGCCATCATTTCTACATATTGCCATTTTTGTGACTCTTGAGGCAGAATGTCTGCCGTACCTTTTGGTTTTTGTAATTTCATATTATCTCCTTTGTAATTGAATACATTTGTGGTTAAAACATTATCAGGAAAGCCCTTGTGAGACCTGCTGACCAACATTAACAGTCTTAGCTATAGGATAAGGCATTATCAGGTAAGGCCTTGTAAGGATTGCCGCCCAGCATGAGTACCTTCAAGCACGCGATGGTATATTATGACGGTAAAGTGCAAAAAACGATAATTTTTTTGCATTTTACCTAATAAAGTGTTTAGGCAAGGTCCTATAGGGATTGCCGCCCAGCATTAGCGCCTTCAGGCGCAATGCTGGTAACACATTAAAACGCCCCAAGCAAAAGCTCTAGGGCGTCAGTAATCTTATCGCGGTACCACCTAAATTTGTCCTGTCTTCCAGAACCTCAGTTTAGCTATAACGTTGCTATCGTTTTATACAGTCACATTAACTTTGTGTAAGCTTTCAGCCGAGTCTTACTCTCTTTAAGTTAAGTATAACGCAGACCTTCTTTTTTTTCAAGCCTTAATATCGAAATTAGTTCTTAAATACTTGTATGTTTTTTGCAAAGTAGTCATAGCCAGAATAGATGGTAAAGATAAGACAGATATAAAGCAATAGTGTGCCAATATAAAGTGGATTACCGACTAACAAGAAAATAATAGACAACATTTGTGTAAATGTTTTAATTTTCCCTGGCATAGCTGCAGCCAAGACTGCACCACCTTGTTCAACCAATAAAAGGCGAAGTCCGGTCACAGCAAGTTCACGACATACGATGATGGCAACAACCCAAGCAGGGGCTAATCCTAGTGTAATCAGCATAACGAAAGCTGCCATGGTCAACATTTTATCTGCTAACGGATCCGCAAACTTACCAAAATTAGAAACAACTTTCCATTTGCGTGCTAAATAACCATCAAGCCAGTCTGTGATTGAAGCTACAGCAAAGATAATCGCTGCAACAATCCACGAAACATAGCTTGTACCCACAGCTGCGCCATGTGGCAGATAAAGAACAATAAGAAAGAGTGGAATCATAAAGATTCTTAGTATCGTTAGTTGATTAGGGAGTTTTTCTTTTTTCATAATTGCTTTCTTTTATAATTTTAACAGTGTCTCATTCTGCTGGAGTGGCTGTTGTACTTGCATAAGTTATGGTAAGCTGGATATTTACTGGAACACCCTGTCTTAAGTTAGACAAGTCAACATTATTGCCATTAATCGTCATCGTAAGTCCTTGTGTATTTGAAAGCCTTATCGTTGACTCTGTCAAGCCCGAACTTATAATTGCTGTTGCTGTATTTTCTGCATCAGATAACGTACGCGCTGTAGCTCAATCCGCATTTGTCAGTGAAATGGTGGTGACTGTCCCTGCAGCTGTCGTGAATACAATTTGAGAAGGAAGGCTCGCATTCGTCAAGTTAACATTGAGCTGCGTTCCACTCCCTGTGACCGCAAGTTGATTTTCTGGCTCTGGTTTTGTCTCATCTGCTTTTTCTGTTGATTCTGCTGTTTTTTCATCTTCTGTCGTTTTTGCAGTTTCACTGGTCTGATAAGTGTAAGAAACATCGTTCAAATTACTATTTTGCGGACGATTTAAAAGTACAACAGCAGTAACACTTCCAACAATCGCTAAAGCAACGGTAGAAAGTAAAATAATCGGAAGGTAGTAGCGCCATGCAGGTTTATTGTTCTCCTCTTCCTCTTCTTCTACACGTTCACTCGGTTTTACAAAACGATAAGTTTCCTGAATGTCCTCGTGTTCTTCAACAGACATCGAACCATCTTTTTCATAAGCCAACATGATTTGATCTGCATCAAGTTCTAGCTTCTCAGCGTATTGTTTAAGGTAGGCTTTAATATAAAAATCACCAGGTAAAGCCTTATAGTCACCTGTTTCTAAGGCAATAATATATAATTTCGGAATATTTGTAAGTTTTTCGGCTTCACTCAGCCCAAGGCCAAGTTCTGTTCTCTTGTCTTTGAGGACTTCGCCTATTGTTTTAATTGCCACCATGTCCTCCTCTCAGATTTATAAAATACATGGATTTACTCATAACTGTTCGTATTATTTGGGGTAGATGATAAAATCTACAATTTGCATATTCGCTACAAATTTTTCAGCATGCCTGCTGATTTTTTCAAGGGTCAACTCGGATAAAATCTCAGGAAGATCAAAGAAGTTAATATCGCCATAAATATTTGAAGAAAATTGATTGGCTATGTAGTCTAAAGAGTTTAAGGATTTATAATAATCTCCTAATGTTTCACGCTTCAGTATTTCTAGATTTTCTTTTTCAAAATCTTTATCTATTTTATAACTTTTTAAAGCTTCCTGCAAAACTTTACTTACTTGTTCTGGTTTTTCAGTATCTGCTGTAATATTCGCAAAGTGAAAACTCTTGTCCATGTCAAAACCATATCCAAAAGAATCATCCACTAAGCCTGCATTGTACATCTCCTCGTATCGGTGACTCGTTTTGCCAAAAAGCATATCTAGAAGCAACTGATTAGAAAGCTTATACTCTAACAATTCACGCGCATCCGTTGGAAGCGGGTCTTCTCCACGAAAACCCAGAGCCAGCTTAGGCATCGCGACTTCAAATTTTAAGGTTCTTCCTTGAATTGGCTGACTGCCTTCAACTATTTTTCTCTGAATCGCTTCTGTCTTAACAAAAGTTTTTTTCTCCTGATTTTCACTCACAAACTTCGCCATCTGCTCAACATCAAAAGGTCCTGTTAAAAAGAGATTCATATTTGATGGGTGGTAGAACGTTTCATAGTTTATGTAGAGATCTTCTGCTGTTATTTCTTTAATGGATTGTGGCGTTCCAGCAATGTCATCTGCTAGGGGTGAATCAGGGTAAAGTGAAGCCAAAAGTCCTGAAAATAAGCGCCAATCGCTATCATCTTGATACATCTGAATTTCTTGCTGAATAATTCCCTGCTCTTTGGCGACATTTTCTGCTGTAAAATAAGGCTTTTGGACAAAATCAAGCAGCAAGGCGACACACGCATAAATATTTTCACGTGTCGAAAAAAGATAAGACGTTCTTGAAAAACTGGTAAATGCATTTGTTTGAGCACCATAGGCACCAAACTTGCCCATCACATCGCCTTCCTCTTTCTCAAAAAGTTTATGTTCTAGAAAATGAGCAATTCCTTCCGGAAAGGTCTTCATTTCTTGGCTACCCAAGGGAACAAATGATGTGTCAAGCGACCCAAAATTGGTGGTAAAAAGCCCATATGTACGATTATAATCCGGCTTTGGCAGGTAATAAACGGTCAAGCCATTTGCCAAAACATCAGTATAGAGAATTTCTCCTGTTTTTTCATAACTCTTCTTCTGCATAGACTTCCCCTTTCATGAAATATTGGGCCTGTAGTGTTAAGTTTTGCGCCAAGCGCATGATATCTTCCTTAGTCACAGCCTCCAGTTCCTTCAAAAAGGTTGCTTCATCAATATAGAGTTCAGGTAAAACTTCATGAATAAAAGCTTGCTCAATCAAGTTTGAAGAAGAATCGAGCGACATGAAGTAAGAATTTTTAAGCATTATCTTCGTTTGCTCGACTTCTTGTGCTGTAAAGTCTCCAGACTGGAGAGCCTGAAGCTGCTCTAAAATAAGTGCACGGGCTTGCTGATAATTTCCTGCATCGATTCCAGCATTGACCCTTAATAAACCTGTAAAACTATCAAATGCTGAACTCGCATAGTAAGCCAGACCTGCCTTTTCACGGACATTCATAAATAATTTAGAATGAGCGAAGCCACCAAAAAGACCGTTCATCACTTGTAAAGTCATATAGTCCGGGCTACCATAAGTCGCTGGTTGTGCAAAAGCCATTTGCAAAATAGACTGTTGCACCTCTTTCTCTTCAGTTTTTTCCTGATAATCTTTAATTCCCTGTTTATAAAAAATATCGGAATGTCCCTGACGGTCCTTGAAGTCAAAGGTCTGGAACAAGCGCACAACTTTAGTTTTTTCCACATCACCTAGGACAAAAATATCAATAAGGTTGTAATTGAGCATCTCTGTATAGTAATTAAAGACAGCTTCTGCTGTTTCACTCTCTAAAAGTTCTACAGTAGCCACACCCGGAAGGGCTTGATTTTCATCAGTAAAAAAAAGGGTAGCCAACTGACGACTCGCATAATAAGAACGGTCTTCGTTCATTGCCTTAAGATAGTTAATAAGATTTGTCTTTTCACGTTGGAAGACCTCAACATTCTTATCTGGGCTAAAGAGTGCCTTATGCATAAAATCAACAGCACCTGCCAAAGTATCCACACCAACAAACTTAGGATTGACAAGACTCATATGGATGCTTAAAAGATGTTGACTGCCCTTTTTATTCACTGCTGTTGAAAAAGAGGTGCCATAGAGTTCTGATAAACGACTCGAAAAAGCTTGAGCCGTTGGATATGCTGTATTAGTAGTTTCCCATAGATTAGAAATAATCACACGTTTAGCAATATTTTCTCGTGAAAGTTCTTCACGTAAACGTACCATGATACGTATTGTTTTAAATTTTGTTTCCCTTATAACATGGAGATTTACTCCGTTGGCTAGTTTCATAGTTATCCCTTGTCTACTCCTCCTTTTAAAGGATGAAAAAACACATTCCAAGCTAAAAGAGCAAGAGCTGTAATATATCTATTATAGCAAAATTTCCACTATTTTTGAGACTCTTTATGCTAAAATAGTATTATGCAAAATTATACTTTATTTGAAGAATATATTACATTAGGGCAAGTCATCAAAGAGTTAGCTATCGTGAATACAGGGGGACAAGCCAAGCTCTTTCTTGCTGAAAATGAGGGCAATATTTTCTTAAACAAGACAGCTGAAAACCGCCGAGGAAAAAAACTCCGTGCAGGTGATATTTTAGAAATTCCGAAATTTGAGCTATTCATCAAGTTTGTTCAGGCCTCTGCTGAGGAAGTTGCTGCATATGAAGAAGACAGGGCTGAAGAAGAACGTGTCAAAGCTCTTGTTAAAAAGATGAACGCTCAGGTCAAAAACCAAAAACCAAAGAAAGCCACTAAGCCAAGATTTCCCGGCGCTAAATAAACATGAAACTTAACAATATTCAGCTTTATAATTTTCGAAATTATACCAATCTCTCCCTTGATTTTCATCCTCATCTGAACATCTTTTTGGGGCAAAATGCTCAGGGGAAAACTAACATTTTAGAGAGCATCTACTTTCTCGCCCTCACAAGAAGCCATCGCACACATCACGATCGTGAGTTGATACGCTGGGACGCGAAAGAAATGAAGGTTTCAGGAACGGTTTATAAAGGACACAGCAATGTGCCATTAGAAGTTGCCTTGACTCCTAAAGGGCGTACCGCTCAGGTTAATCATCTCAAAGAAAACCGTTTGGCTGACTACATCGGTCAGCTTAATCTCATCATGTTTGCGCCCGAAGATTTAGAGCTCATCAAGGGAGCACCGAGCGTTCGTCGCCGCTTTCTTGACATGGAGATTGGCCAAATTCGTCCTGTTTATCTCCATAATTCTGTTCGCTATAACCGCGCTTTGAAGGAGCGCAACGCTTATCTTAAATTAGAGCGCAAGCAGATTGATACTACTTTTTTAGACGTCCTCGATAGTCAGCTAGCTGAACATGGGCAAAAGATTAGTGCGGAACGTCACAGTTTTATTTCTAAGTTAGAAAACTTAGCGCAAAAAATTCATCATCAACTCACACACGGTTTGGAAGAGCTAAAGATTGGCTATAAAATAAGTTCTGAATCTCTCCTCGATGATTTAGAAAAAGCGCGGGATAAAGATATTTTTCGCCATCAAACCTCTGTCGGTCCTCATCGTGACGATCTCACTTTTTTTGTCAATGGCATCAATGTTGCTGACTTTGGTAGTCAAGGGCAGCAAAGAACAGTGGCCTTATCGATTAAGTTAGCCGAAATTGATTTGATCTTTGAGGAAACAGGCGAATATCCTATCCTTTTGCTTGATGATGTTATGAGTGAACTTGACAATAACCGTCAGCTGGATCTTTTAGAAACAAGTCTTGGAAAAACACAGACCTTTATTACCACAACAACACTTGATCATCTCAAAAATTTACCTGAAAACTTGAGTATTTTCAATGTGAAACAAGGAGAAATTATAAAACATGAATAAGAAAGAGCCACCACTGACAGCAGAGCGTCTCAGTAAATTTAGGTCCCTATCTCAAGAGGGAGACGCTACATTACTGGAAAGAATTTCACTTCTTGTAGAGCAAGAACGCGCCTTACGTCAACAAAAGGATAAGCTAGAAGAAGAGCTTCGGATTTTGGTCCACATCAAAAATGACCACTACTCAAAATTAGAACAAAAAAATTCGGAACTCTGATTCCGAATTTTTAATACTCTTTACAATCCGAGTAACTCTCTTAAACCATAATGATTACCCGCCAAGCCAATAACTGCAAAAATTGACAATGTAATAATCAAAAGAATCGACAGTACTTCGACATGAGAAAGTTTGCTCTTATTTTCTTTCTTCGCCATATAATAGAAGACAAAACCGATAGCATACAGGATAGACCCCATCCAAACATATTGCCAACCAGAAAGCCAAAGTGCTAAGGCTTGAAAAGCAAAAGCAATGAATCCTATCCACATATTTTTAATATTTTTTTCTTCCCAGCCATGTTTCATCATATAAGCACCAACCAAAGCATAACAAATCATGATACAGGCAGTACAGAGATAAACCATGACATTATAAGCATTGGCTACAAAGAAAGTGACAATGATGAAAAGTTGAACAAAAATTTGCGTGAGCCACAGCGAATTTGCCGGTGCATTATACTTGTTCAAACGGCCAAACCACTCTGGGAGTAATTTTTGGTTGGCCAGCTGTGTTGTTGACTCCACTGGAAGCATAGTCCATGAAAGCCAAGCACCTAGTACCGAGACGACTAAACCAACTGCCATCAAAGCCCCACCAAAATCACCAAGCATATCTTTTAAAATATAAACCATCCCCGGTGTTTTCATAGCAGCCAACTCGGCTTGCTCATAATAACCGAATGGTAACAGAGAAAGTAAGATATAAATGAAAAGTAAAACGATAAGTCCAACAATGGTTGCACGGCCCGCATCAGATTTTTTCTTGGCGCGATCTCCCATCATTGCAGCACCCTCTATACCCACAAAAACCCAAATCATGACTATAAGCGAACTTTTGACTTGTTCAAGTAAACCGCCTGCTGTCATAGCCCCCTGTATTTGAATCATACCTTGAGCATTTTCAGAAACATTGTTCCAAAACTCTGTCGTGAAGATGCCTAGCTTAAACATCAAAATCCCGGCAATCATAAAGACAAAAATCGGTATCAGTTTACACACTAAGACGATAGCATTAACAACCGCCGCAGACTCCACACCCTTGCTGACAAGTAAAGATAGAAGCCAAGAAAGAGCAGATACTGTAACAACTGCAAGTATGGTTAAGCTCCCATTCGTATTTGCAAATTTTCCGGGAAAAAAATAATCCATGGAAATCATCATCAGTACTGCAAAAGCGATATTTCCAAGCCAAGTGGAAAGCCAATAGCCCCAGCCAGAAAGAAAACCAACCAGATCCCCAAAACCCTCCCGAGCATAGTCAGAAACCCCTGAGAGTTCTGGTTTATTAATAATAAGATGGTTTAAGCTTAAAACAAGGGTCAAGAGCCCCAAACCTACAAAGAACCATGCGACAATAACACCGCCAGCCGTGGCTCCATTGGCCAAATCATTGGAAAGGTTAAATACCCCTCCACCTATGGCACTTGACACAACGATGGATATCAGGGCTATTAGTCCCATTCCTTTTTTATTTTCCATTTATTTTCCTATAATTTCACTTTCATTTACATCAAAAACATTTCCTTAATATAACATTTTTTGCATTTTCATGCAACTTTTATCTGCTTATTTCCCATTCTTGTTTATATTTTTACATTTTTTGTTTTTTCTCTGAAAAGCAAAAATAGCCTTTCTATTAAGGCTACTTTTGCTTTTCTTCATACCCTTTTGGATGAGAGCTATGCCATTTCCAAGCATTCTCAATAATGTGTTCCAAATCATTTTTTACATGCCAGTCTAAGATTTCACCTGCTTTGGTTGAGTCTGCAACAAGCATATCCGGATCACCCGGGCGACGTTCTCCCATCTTTGCAGGGATTTCTTTGCCCGTCACACGACGTGCTGTTTCTAAGACTTCGAGATTTGAGTAACCTTTAGAAGAACCAAGATTAAACTGGTCAGAAGCTCCGCCAGACTTTAGATATTCCAAGGCTTTAATGTGCGCTTCGATCAAATCTTCCATATCGATATAATCACGAACACAAGTACCATCAGGGGTATTGTAATCATCACCATAAATCGTGATAAAGTCACGCTGACCTAAAGCTGTCTGTAAGATGAGTGGAATCAGGTGGGTTTCGTTTTTATGCGCTTCACCGATACTCCCATCATCTTTTGCCCCCGCAACATTGAAATAGCGTAGTGCTACATAAGTCATATCTGTTGCTTGAGATTGCCATTTCATCATTTTTTCCATGATGAGCTTACTTTCACCGTATGGATTTATCGGTTTTTGTGGTGTTTTTTCAGAAATTGGGCTTTCTTCTGGTATACCGAAAGTTGCTGCTGTACTTGAGAAAACGATATGTTTGATACCAAATTCTCCCATAGCTTCCAGTATAACCTGCGCTCCCCCCACATTGTTATTAAAATACATCAAGGGTTTTTGCATCGACTCCCCCACTAATGAATAGGCGCAAAAATGCATCAGGCCTTCAATGTTATCTTCTTTTTTGAAAACCTCAGCCAAAAAGTCATGATCGCGGACATCTCCTTCATAGAAACGAACCTTTGCAGGTACTGCTTCACGATGCCCTGTCACCAGATTATCTATCACTGCAACATCATAGCCACGCGCCAGCAGCATATCAACAGCATGACTTCCCACATAGCCTGCGCCTCCAAGCACTAAGACTGTCATTTTATTTTACCCTCCATTACTTTGAGTCACAAAGTTTTTCATTAATAATATTTAAGTACAAGTATAGCTTTATTCATTTATAAAAGCAACATACACATGTCTGCATTTTCCTAGACTCTAGATACTGATGTCTACCTTTTTCTACTCATATTTTAAATGTTCAATTTTAACGCCCGTATATTGACCAATCACATCAATGGCATGATAGTAACGGCTGAGATAAGCATGAGTATCACGAGCTGTTTCCTTATCATCCAAACATACCATTTTATCTGTCAACCCCTGCTTCTCTATCTCTTTCAAAAGAGAGACGTCTTTATTTGAGGGAATGAGGAGAACCAAGTCCATGTTTGGTGCTAAGTTATTATCAATAAAGACCAATCCCTGATTTCCCGAAGAAACAAGAGCCTTTTCAATGTCTTCTGAGAAAGGCGCATCGTTAAAAGAGCGCGCTAAACGTCGAGCTAAGGTTGTCTTACCACTCTGCTTCCCTCCAACAACTCCAACAATTTTAGTAAAATGACGGCGAAAAACAGGATTTATATCCTGCCAATGCAGCAAAGGATCTTCACGGATTTCTGTTGCCGATATCTTGACATCTTGTCTGTCTGCAATTTCTACCCTGTACTCGCGTTCGTCTTTCGGAAAACGAGCCTGCAACTCTGTCACATAATCAGGCTCCCCTACATAAAAGGTAATCCTCTGACTGTCATAATCTTTTAGCAATTCCAGCAAGCGAGAAAACCAATCGTCCCAGCCTTGAGGCATTGGTGGCAAGTCTGTTTCATCCAACTTTGCAACAGAAATATCAGCCTCATCTGCAAAAGCTTCTTGCAAGTAACGATAGCGCTGCTCCAGAGGTAAACCAATCTTATCTCCTCTATCCTTTGCATAACCTGATACAACCAAAAGCACTTGATCATTAAGCGCCGCGCACTTGTATATTTGCTGCTGATGCCCTTTATGCAAAGGAGCAAATGTACCAAAATAAACACCCAGTTTTTTCTTTTCAATCATTGCATGCCCTTACTCTATTTTTTAGGCACGGACAGTCTTTGCTGCGCCTGATTTATCATAGAGGTTGATTAAACCAGCCCCTGATTTCCGAATCATGTCACCAGGCTTCACAGGGGTTTCCACATCAATATACAAAAGTGTCATTGGGTTTGGTGCGCGATCAATTGGTTCACCGGTTTCTGCTAAACGCAAGTTTTGGATTGTGGTTTCAGAATGACGGAAACCTGGTCCATAAAACTCAATCGTGTCCCCCTCTGTAATCACATTACGCTGGCGAATCGTCGCCACTTTGCGCTCTGCATCGTATGCCACAACTTCTCCGATAAACTTGTATTCTGGAATCTTGCGACGTGCGCCAAAGAGTTGCTTGTTTTCATCAGGAATACCGTAATAAAAGCCTGTATCTAGTTCACGCTGTGCAACCTTCCACAGTTCATCAATCAGATCCTGCTTGATTTCTTCAAACTTTTCAGGACTTTCGAGATAAGCATCGATAGCTGCTTTGTAAACGTTAGAAACTGTAGAAACATAATGAATAGACTTCATACGCCCTTCAATTTTTAGAGAATTTACACCATTTTTAATCATATCTGGAATATGTTCAATCATACTCATGTCAACAGCTGACATTGAGAACTCTTCAGGAATTTCTCCATTGATGGACTTACGTTCCCTGCCAAAAGGCATATCATAAAGGTCATATTTCCAGCGGCAAGACTGAGAGCATCCTCCACGGTTAGCATCACGCATACTCATATAGTTTGAAAGAACGCAGCGTCCGCTGTAGGAAATACACATGGCCCCGTGAACAAAGGCTTCGATTTCAACAGTCGTATGTTTCCGGATTTCCGCTAATTCTTCCATAGAAACTTCGCGCGCCAATACCACACGCTCTAAACCTAGCCCTTTCCAGAATTCCAGAGTTTCATAGTTCGTTGCTGAAGACTGGGTAGACAGATGGATAGGAAGGCCAGGTGCTTCTGCAGCACAGATGGCAATTAGTGCTGGGTCGGAAACGATAACCGCAGATATTCCTAAATCACGCAGGGTACGGAACCACTCGCCTGCTCCTTCTTCATTTCCCTCATGTGTCACCATGTTTGCTGCAACATAAACTTTGGCATTGTGTGCAGCTGCATATTCAACTCCCTCACGCATTTCTTCAAAGGTGAAATTTCCCGCACGTGAGCGTAAACCATAGGCTTGACCGCCAATATACACAGCATCTGCACCATAATCAATAGCGACTTTAAGCTTTTCGAGTGTGCCTGCCGGTGCAAGTACCTCAGGTCTTGTATAATTTTTTTGCATTTTTTCTCCTATTTTCAAGATAAGATTTTTGATAAGGTCTGCCGACCAAAACTTTTTTTATTTTTTAAACTTAGCTACAACTCGTTTTTATTTAATTTCGTTCGGGTCAAAATCATAGAAACCATGAGATAAGGTCCGTCCAGCTGGATGCAATTTGCGAACTTCTTCTTCGAGTTGAAAGGCTTTATCTGCTGTAAACTCTCCTGCTTCAATACATTTTTTCGCCTCAATAAATCGTTTTGTTACTTCAACAAAAACATCACCACGTGTATAAATCCCGTCAAGTTTCCAGTGGTCAAAGCCCATTTTCGTCAAGTCTGCCAGTTCACTCATCATATTAAGATCGTCGTTGGCAAAGATATGTGTCCCATGATTGTCTTCAAAAATACTGTAATGGGTATCCTCTTTTTTAGGCTCCGAGACAAAAAGATTACGCTCGCGGTCTTTGCCAGTTTCCTTTGTCTTGATAAAATTATAGTAATTCTGAATCAAAGGACGCTTACTTTGATGAATGACCGTCGCACCGTAGACTAGAATTTCTCCCGGCACTTCCAGATTTCCCGTCATCGCTTCAAGTTCTGCCTTGGGAAGCTCGCGAGCTAAAACAGCTTCTACAGCCCCTTGTCCTGCCCAAAAATTTACCTGACGGCTTGATGTAACCATCGTTGAAGCATCATAAACAAAGGGTAGATTATACTTGTCTCTTTGAAGGACAAAAATGACACCTGCATCTCCCACCGCTATCTTGTCTACTCTAATTTCTTGCAAGAAGTCTAAGAAGGGTTTGATTTTAGCCATCATATCCACGTGCATCAAGGCATTCACCGCAACAGTAACTGTCTTTCCTGCCTCATGCGCCAAAGCAGTAATTTCTCGTATTTCTTCATAGCTAAGTGCCGTGGGTAAACGCAAGCCAAACTCAGCTTCACCAATATAAAGATTGTCAGTTCCAGCTTCAAGGAGCGCTTTGGCTTGCTCCACACTTTCTGCTGTTGTAGTAATTTTAATCATAATCTCAATTATAACAAAAAAGCAACAAAGCTGCCTTTCATCAGAAATATCATACTCTGACAAGGTCTGAACAGCTGATTTTTACTGTATTTTATTTTTTTCTCAAATGAATTGTAACATTTGTTACGAAATCACCTTTCAAACATTTGCATAATTTGTTATCATGTAATATAGAACTTAATTATCGGGAAAACTTAGGAAGTAAATATGGAATTAAAAAATTTAAACGATTTTTATGAAAAACAGGAATATTATTCGTATGATGAGCTGAACTCCGAACAAACGCACCTTAATAAACGTGTGCATGAGCTAACTTTCTTTCTCAACGTTGCCAGCTTTTCAATTATCATGGCAATGATGATTTACATTTTCACCACAGTAACAAGTAGTCTAGTCGCTGTTCCAGCTGCACTTGTCGTTGGTTTTATCGTTTTTCTTCTCTGTAAGAAGGGGATTAAAAAACTTGTTTACCTCATCACAAAATAATGATTTTTAATTCCTAGTAAAAGCTAGCTCAAAGTCAAAATAGCACAAAAACCTCAGTTGAGGTTTTTTATTTTGTTCCAATTAAAACTTGGACATGGATTGTTGCCTGAGTTGGCGGCTTTTCTCTCGCTTTCTCCTTTACTTCAGAAGAAGCAGCCCATTCTAGAGGGCTCATTTCCAGAAAATCCAGATACAGCTCTTCTGGCAACTCAAAACAGTAATGCAATTCTTTTTGTAAAGCATCTGGGTATTCCTGCTTAAAGCGTTGAATAACGTCACTGTTGTCATAATCTATAGGCAGACCATAAACGGCACGTAACTCTTGCAAGTAAAACCTGTCTGGTATGATTTTGATGATTTTCCCTTCATTCTTTAAAACGCGTTTAAATTCCTCGTAATTTGAAGGACTAAAGATATTTAATACGGTTGACATGGAGGCATCTGCAAAAGGAAGATTTGTCAGATCAGCCAAACTGAGGAAGACTGAAAAAGGCAAATCTGTCGCCATCTCAATCCCGTCTCTTGCAATATCAAAGCCAAACTTATTCCCTTCAAGAGACAGCAACTCTAAAAACTTTCCCTCACCGGTTCCAACATCAAGAAGATTTCCTGCTTGCAGATGTTTTTCAATTTCTTCCAGTACCGGCGTGTACATCCCAGCAGCAATCAAACGACGCCTCGGCTCAAACATCCTTTTCGTATAGTGTGCCGTATCGGGCTTCGTCTGCAAGAAGTTCACATAGCCTTTTTTATTCAAATTAAAGGTATGATTTTTGTCGCAGCGGAGCGCATAAGGCTCCAAAGTAAAAGAATGGTGACATAAAGGGCAGCGTAGATTATCTATATTTTTTTCTAAGTATAGATAAGCTTTCTCGATTTTTTTTAACATGGTTTTATTATAACATTTAGCTCCAATCTTTAAATTTTAAAACTCTGCCAGCTGAAGTCAGAAGAGAATAATAAATCCAAATAAAGTCTCTCACTCTCTTTTTCAATCGTTTTGTTTTCATTTTTTCATAACCTATTTTCTTTTTGCTATAATATATAAAAAGCCAGAAAAGGAAAAATAGATGATATGATTATTCGTGAACTTTGTGTCGAAAACTTTACTGAAATCCCTCGTGCCGTTGCTGCTGGAGTCGAACGTATAGAACTTTGTGATAACCTTGCTGTCGGAGGAACAACACCGAGCTACGGCGTGATTCAACAAGCGGCTGAATTTATCGGTGATCAAAAAACTACTTTAGCTGTCATCATCCGTCCACGTGGGGGGAATTTTGTTTATAATTCCTATGAATTAAAAATCATGGAAAATGATATCTTAAAAGCTATTGAAGCAGGGGCTCAAAACCTAGTTTGGGGTGCCTTGACAGAAGA
The DNA here is from genome assembly GCF_016758115.1 of Lactococcus garvieae. GTDB lineage: Bacteria > Bacillota > Bacilli > Lactobacillales > Streptococcaceae > Lactococcus > Lactococcus muris. The sequence continues at coordinate 707 of NZ_WIVG01000033.1, read as the reverse complement.
CAATAAGATTGATACCGAAGCTCTCGAAACACTCATGGTCGCCTCACAGGGACTTCCTGTTACTTTCCACATGGCTTTTGATGAAATCGAAGATCAGTATGAAGCTATTGATACTCTGATTGAAGCAGGCGTGGACAAAATTCTCATGCACGGTGACAGCTTAGATAAGCCTCTCAATACAGCCAAAATCGCAGAACTGGTGCAATATGCCCAAGGTAAAATCACGATTATTATCGGTGGTGGTGTAACTGTTGATAACTTTGAAGAATACGCAAGTTTGACTGGAACAAATTTCGTACACGGTACAAAAATTCTTTCAGAATGAGAGAATGCTTAGAAACGATAATAAAAATCATGACAAATAAAACAAGGAATCGCTCAATACTCACGATTCCTTGTTTTGTGTTTCTTAGACAAACTCGCCTTTTTCACAGCCGCGATTAAAGACGAGCTTTTTCTTTATTTCTCGGAAGTTTATTTTAATCGCTTTTCAACTGCTCCTTTTGATAAACTATTGGTTGATGATGAGAGCTGGGCGAGCGCCACCACTAGCTCCACCAAAGGTATCAAGATGGGTACCAGACACCCAACCTTGCATCGTGACGATCCAGCCGTATCTAGGTGCCCCAGGAGTCCGAAGCATCCAAAAACTATTTTGTGGATGAGTGTGAAGTAGTCTCCGTTCTTGTCTATTACCAAAAAGACGT
>NZ_WIVG01000032.1 GCF_016758115.1 Lactococcus garvieae | reverse complement strand
TTTTTTAGCGAGTACCACCGCAGAGTTGACAGAGCCAAAAAAGATACCAGAGGGTGTCTTTTTTCGTACTCTAACTTTGATTTTTTGAGTACCATCCCGTATATTATAACGGTTAAGCTCCTCGCTTCCAAAACTTATGTAAGGGTGACTCCACTCAGTCTTGTTTGACTTTATGTTATACTAGAAATGAAAGAAGCCTTTTTGCAAGACGGCTATATGGTTAAGCTGCCAAAGGAATTGCAAAAATTAGCTTTAGTTACAAGTTGAGCTCTTGGGATGAGTAAATAAATATCTGATACAGAAGCATTTCTAAAAAATATTGAATGAGAGTGCGAAGGATTTATACAGTGTGCCAAAGATGTAGCTCCTTTAAAAAACGGTCTTCCCTGCTGAAGAAGAGGTGAGACAAAAGAGAGTTTGAAAAGCACATGATTGGTTGGGCATTAGAAGAATGTTATATATGACTGAACCAGAGCAAGGTTTCCGCGTAATCTCGCAGACCTACAAATGATTAGGAAAAAAGAGAAGTTAAGAAATTAAAAGCAATGATATGGATTATAATTCTACTTTTTAGTTTCCTGTTTTATGGGATTTTGCTTGAACCACACTTTATGCGTGTACGGGAAGTGAAAATCTCAGATAGGAAAGGATTAAAAGTTGCACATTTTACAGATACGCATTTTAACTGGCACACCCGGCCATACCGATTTTATAAATTTTCGAAGCATATAAAGCAGAATCAGCCTGACTTGATTTTGTTTACAGGTGACTTATTTGACAAGGTAAGCTGGGCTCAAAAGCACGAGAGAAGTAAAGTTAAAGAAATTCTGGCGGATTTAGATGCTCCTTTGGGGAAATTTGCTATTTTGGGCAATCATGATTTTTCGGAGGAGGGACATCCTAACTACATAAGAAGCTTTCTGGAAGAGTCAGGATTCACAGTACTTACAAATCAGTCTGTACGGGCAGGAGATGTATCATTGACGGGGCTTGCTGACTTGCGCGAAGGTCAGCCAAATTTTGGGATGTTACCTGAGCAAGCGGAGTTTTCCCTTTTAATGATTCATGAGCCGGATACGATTTTACAGGTTGAACATCCGGAACAGTATGATTTGGTAGTTGCAGGGCACAGCCACGGTGGTCAAATCCGTCTTGGAAATTTTCGTTTGCGTAATGATGGCTCTAAAGCTTATGACTCTGGTTTATATGACTTAGGGGGGAACACGAAACTCTTTGTTAATGCAGGAATAGGCTTGACTTTTTTACCTATAAGGTTTGGTGTACCTCCAGAGATAGTGTATTATGAGATTTAAGAAAAAACGTCCAAAGGTGCAGTATATACACCGCATGGGCGTTTTTCTCATCAAACACTCATTTCATTTGACCTTTTTTTTTTTTTTTATACTATAGACTCAGAAAGTAAACGTAACATTAGAAATGCAAATGTAATGAAAAATCTAAACCAAACGTTACGTCAAAGGAGGAGTTTATGACACCAGAAAAGAAAAACCAGCGGCGGCTGCGCAACCTCGCGCTCCTGTCCCTCTTATTGCTCTTGGTAGGCGGCACCTTCGCCTTCCAAGCCTTCAACCAGCGGGCCATCAATGACCGCATTCGAGAAAACATCCCCGGAGACCGTGTTCACGACTACTACAACCGTGACACGGAAAACAAGGACGTCTTCGTGGAGAACTATGGCAATGTGCCCCTCATGGCTCGTATCCGCCTCTCCGAGTTCATGGAGAAACGCTCAGTAGGAGATACAGACTTCACCCCTATAGTGAACGGCACCATCCGTGACCAAGTGGACACTTGGACGGTCATGCGTCCCTCAGAGACCAATCTCAACACCCGTGTAGATGACTCGGCCGCCTTCAACACCTACGCCAACCTGACCTTTGGTTGGAGCCGCTCAGGTCAAGATGCTCCATGGTTCATGCCTACCTTCAACCGGGACAACCAAGACCTGATGACTGCAGCGGCAGGACATGCCCGTGACTGGGTCACAAGCACAGCCACAGACGGTGTCACAGACGGCGCCACTCACCCCGGAGATGGTACAGATGCCTACTGGTCCTCTGGCGACAGCTTTGATAACAGCGGACCAGTTTGGCCGGGAGAAGAAGTCAGCCATGATGCAGCCCAAAACCTGCAACAAGACCGTGCCCCGATGACCATCAGCCAGTGGGCAGCCTTACCCAATAACCTGAAAGTCGGGAACTTCTGGGTCATCGACCACCAAACAGGCTGGGCTTACTGGGCCAATCAACTGCAAGCAGGAGAGACCACCTCTTACCTCTTGGATGCAGCAGAGATGACCGCAGCGGCAGACAATAGCCCGGGAGAATATTACTACGCTATCCATGTGGACAGGCAACTGATTAGTCCTGACCGTATCAATGACTTCTTGGCTGCAGATCCAAACTATACGCATCATGACGACCTCTCTGACTTCTTGACAGCTGTACAGACTGGTTCCATTGATAACAACTGGGGGAACCCGGGACCAGATGACAATGTCCAACCCGACCAAATCAACTTTAGCATCATGGCACCGGGGACGATCTTTACTATGGCTAATGAGCAGTATCGTTATTTGGAGAATATGGGGAACCGTAACCATATGATTATCCGTAATCATGTTACCCCAGCTCTTTCATTCAATGCTCAGAATGCTTATTTGGACAGCTGGTACACGGGAGAGCTTGCCTCAGAGGTTCGAGCTATGGTTCAGCCAGTGAGAGAAAATTTTGTGACAGGAAATGTTGAAAATGCCTCCATCACTTGGTCAGAAGCATGGCGCTGGCTACCTGATAATATAGATGACTTCCCTGAAGTTGCGGCAGATGTTACCCAGGTCGATGCCAGCGGGACAAGACGTGCTTTTGCCCTCTCTTTAGCAGACGTCGCTCGCTTATCAGGGCCAGGTAGAGCCTTCCCTAGCCGGACCTCGCGTGAAGCCCCTAATTTCATGTGGTGGTGGACACGTACTCCTGCAGTTCTGGGAGAAAGTGCGTGGGATGTAAATAGATCAGAGATGTCCGGAATGCTATCCAACCGTGCTGCAAATAATGTTTCTGCTGTTGGTGGTGTGCGTCCAGCTCTAATCATTCGTCAATAAAATAAAAACATTCAAGAAGCAGTGCTAGCTCTTGAATGTTTTTCGTTTGTATTTTCATATTCGGGTGCTCATTGGCGCTCTCCTGAAGAAATAATGGTTTCTTTGCCATTATTGTCGACAGCGTGAAAATGGCGCGGCCAAGAGGGATTGAAAGGATAGCGGAAATCAACAGTAATAGTCAAAGGGTTCTTTGGCTGCGAAAATTTTACAGAAAGTAAACCGTTTTGGTTCAACAATTCAAAATTGATAAGAGGCTCAAGGGCAATAACACCTTTGAGCTGATTGTCAATGATGAACCAAAAACTGTCAATGATTTCGCCAGGGATACTTGATACAGTACCATAGCTTGCATAGCGTCCTTTTGTTTCAGTAAATGCCATTTTGGTCCTCCTAGAACATTAACTTGATAAATTAATTTAAGCGGGTTTGACTAATAACTTCCCGAATGTTTTCCAAAGAGTGCTCAATTGTGTCTTGGCTCCTCATGCCATACATCAAAAAGATAGCATCAAGAAGACTGATTTGGGAAACAGTTGAAGCAACAGCTTCTGGTCGGAAAGAAATCTCCTCAGCTATTGAAATGAGGGATAAGTCACTTTTTTTCACCAATGCTGAGTGAGCAAATGATGTTATTGCAATTACAGGAACTTGATTATTTTTCAATATATCAACAATCTTGAGTGTGTCCTTGTTTTTTCCAGTATGTGAAATAACAAAGGCACAGTCATTTTTCGTTAACTTGGAAGCCAACATTTGCTGGTAGTGGAAGTCTTGGTGATAGACAGTTTGTAGAGGCATACGCAAAAACTTATGATAAGCAATCAAAGCCACGGCATTGGAACCTCCCACGCCAAAAAAACCACACGTCTTTGCAGAAAGGAGAACATTCATTATCTCATCTAGCGTGTTGCTATCTATGAGCTGCAGTGTCGCATTTAATGACAAAGTGTTGCTTGTAAAGTTTTTTGTCAGGATATCTTTATAGCTATCCCTAGGTGACAGCTCGCTGAAAAAATTATCTGATTTGAATTTTTCGGTGCTGTGGATAGCTAGCTTTAAATCTTGAAAAGAATCAAAGCCAATCTTTTTTGCAAAGCGTGAAATGGTTGCTGTAGATACCTGGACATTTTTGGCAAAGTCTTGGATAGACAAGTGTGCAGCACTATCCATGTTCTTAATCAAGTAATTTGAAATTGCTTGGTCAGACTTGCTAAGATTGTCGTAATAAGAGTTGATACGTGTGATTAAAGAGTGTGTCATATGTTTTCCAGTCCTAGCCTTATTATATCATACACCCTATTGGAAGCGATAGGAGAGGGGCTAAGGAAAAGTGGGTAAATTGAGATGACTTACTCTAAAAATAGTCACGAAACGCTATTTAGCTGTAATGGGTGAAGCAAAAGAAAAAGTAAAGAGGAGCTATACTAAATGTATAGCAGCAGTGACTGATTCTTGGGTCTGGAGGTTAATGAGTGGCAAGTTTGTCGGTTGGTGTCGCTTATGTCATTTGAGGTCGGCATTGTTAATGCTTCTATGGGAAGGAGGAGACCGTTTCGAGCAACCCGCTCCCCTTATTCCTCTTCAAAATCATAATCACGAATAGCGCTTGAGATAGAACCAAAGTCAAAGCCTTTGCGTGCTAAAGCTTGTGTAATGCGTTGCTTAAGTTCATAACCTTCGTATCTTCTACTGTATTTGCGTGCCGTTTTTTCAAGTTCATCATAGAGCAATTCTAGCTCATTTTCTTCATCTGCTTCAAGCTCCAAAGTCTCCAAAGCGATGGCGCTGATATTATATGAAAAGCCTTTAGTTGTAAGGGATTGTGTCACTTTTTGCTTGAGTTGTTGAAGTGTGAGTCGGTTTGCCTTTTGGCGGACAATTTTTTCAGCGAGCTTTACGGCCACATCGATTTGTCTTTCCTCATCAAAGACTTGCGCAAGAAGCTGCTCAATCAGCTGTGATTCCAGTCCTTTCATACGCAATTTTTGCAGGATTTGGTATGGGCCTGCATTGGCTGCTCTGATTTTTCCTCGGATATAACTTTCAATATATGCTTGGTCGTTAATGAGATTGTTTTTCCTAAGATAGTCGATAATAGCTTCAACCTGAGAGCTTTGAACATGATGCTCTAAAAGATATTTTTTTACTTCGGATGAGGTTCGCGGTTTGAACGAGATGAAATAAAGTGCCAAAGCTTTGCCTTGGGCAAAATAATCAAAAGATAAGAGATGTTCAAACTCCATTTCAGTAAGTACTTTTTCACGTGTGAGCATAAACTTAACGAGAGTATCCTCACATACATAGATATTATCACGAGCTTCATCCCAATCTTTATACGCGAGGGGTTCAAAAAAGGTGATTTTGTAAAGTTTTTTGAGTTTTTTAATTTTCTTGATTTTTATCATAGCATCATTATATCAGAGTTTTAAGGAAGGGGAAACATTATTTGATGTGTCAACAGTACAGGGAAGATAAGGAAGTTGGGAGGTGAGTGAATCTTCTTCCATATGTAAAAAACGCTCAGTTCGGCATGACTTTGTGGCAAATTGAGCGTTTTTTCTGTATTTGAGAGTCTCATCTCAGTCTCGTGATAACTTCTTGGTTTAGAAATTAAATGTTTCTGGGTCTGGTCCCACACGCAGATTTTCATCAAGTGCATCCAAAAGCAGCATGTCTTCTTGATCCAGTGAGAAGTCAAAGACATCACGGTTGGCACGCATCCGTTCGACCTTGACTGATTTTACATTGAGCAAGATGCCTTGTTCTAAATGCCAACGTAGAATAATTTGTGCAGCTGATTTATTGTGCTTTCGAGCGATTTTTTGGATAACTTCATTATCTAGTAATTTTCCCTGCATGAGCGGGGACCAAGCCTGGGTTTTGATATTATGCTTTTCTAAAAAATGGCGTAAAGATTTTTGTGCTAACTTAGGGTGTAGCTCAATTTGATTTACTGCTGGTAGTGTTTGAGCATATGTAAAGAGTCGCTCCAAATGGTGTTTCTGAAAGTTACTTACACCGATAGCTTTTACACGTCCGGCTTTATATAAGTCTTCCATTGCTTTCCAAGACTCTTGATAACCATAGTCAGTACCCGGCCAGTGGATGAGATAAAGGTCAAGGTAATCCAAACCTAATTTTTCTAAACTTGTTTCAAAGTTTTGAAGAGTTTCTTCATAGGAAAGGTTACTGCCCCACAGTTTTGAAGTTATGAAAAGCTCTTCACGAGGTAGGTTTGTTGCGTGCAGCCCTTCTTTAATCCCTTGTCCTGTTCCTTCTTCATTTCCATAAATTTGTGCAGTATCAATGAGGCGATAGCCGTTGATGATACCATTTTTGACGATTTCAGCAGTTTCTTCATTGGGAATCTGAAAGACACCCAGGCCTAATTCGGGGATATTAATATGATTGTTAAGCTTCATTATCTGTTCTCCTTAAGTTTTCTTTTGACAAAAAATAGTATATAATAAAAACAACTTATTGAATAGTACCTACTTTTTTGTTATATACATACATAAAAGTAGTTTTTAATTAAAACGAGGAATTGTAAGAGGTATTTTTTTGGAAAAAACTTATAACATAGGTGTAGAAGCTACGATGGATGTCATTGGTGGAAAGTGGAAGGCTATAATTTTATGTAACCTAAGACATCAGCCACGCAGACCGGGTGAACTTAAGCGCAGTATCCCTGGCATTAGTCAAAAGATGCTCACACAGCAGCTCCGCGAGCTGGAAGCAGATAATATTATTGTTCGGAAAGTTTATAATCAAGTCCCTCCTAAAGTGGAGTATTCAATTAGTCCTTACGGAGAAAGTTTGAATAATATTTTAGACAGTCTTTGCTCTTGGGGAGAAGACCATGTCAAAACTTTAAATGAGCAAGGAAACGATGTCTGCATCCTGATTAAGGATTAGTTGAATATGCAAACAAGTCAAGGAGATACAATGTATAAACCGAATTTTGACACGGTACATCATGTTGCTATTATTGGCAGCGATTATGAAAAATCTCGGAAGTTTTATGTCGATATTATGGGTTTTTCTGTGATTAGAGAAAATCATCGTCCTGATAAAGGAGATATAAAAATTGATTTAAAGATGAATGACGAAACGGAAATAGAGCTATTTATCAAGGCTGAGGCACCAGAACGTGTGTCTTATCCAGAAGCAAAGGGCTTGCGTCATCTGGCGATAAAGACAAATAATATTGAAGAAGATATAGCATATTTGTCTTACCAAGGCGTGAAAGTGGGAGAACTACGTGTGGATGAAATCACAGATAAAAAGATGGTTTTCTTCTACGATCCAGACGATCTGCCGATAGAATTGCATGAATAACATAAAATTCCAACTGTGGGTTGGACTTTTTTCTGTGTATGTGGTGGGAATAGCATAATTTTCCGGGGCTCATCACAGGAAAATTATGTTAAAATTGGGATATGATTAATCTGAAAATTGGACAAAAAATCCCACTCAATATTGAGCGTATGGGTATCAATGGCGAAGGAGTTGCCTCTTACCATGGGCGCTTGGTATTTGTGCCTTATGCACTGCCTACAGAAGAAATTCTGGCAGAAATTACAGAGAATGCCCGTAATTTTTCACGCGCAAAAGTTGTCAAGATAAATAAAAAGTCAAAATACCGTGTTAAACCTGAAGATCGTGTTTACCATGAGCTGAGCGGCTCACACATCATGCATCTTGCTTATCCGCAACAATTAGAGTTTAAGCGTGATTTGCTCCGTCAAGCTCTCGAAAAATACCGTCCAACAGGCTGGAAAAAGTACGAACTTCTACCCACACTTGGTATGGAAAATCCTTTGCGTTACCGTAACAAATTGCAATTTCAAGTGCGTCGTCTAAACAATGGCGATGTCATTGCTGGTTTATACAAAGAAGGTACGCATCACTTAGTGAATTTAGAAAATTGCTTGGTTCAAGACGAAGTCATCCAAAATATCGCTAATCGTATCTGCCGTTTGATTGAAAAATACAATTTGCCTGTTTATGATGAACGTAAAGTCATGGGTATCCGCACAATCGTTGCGCGACGCAGCCAAAAAACAGGTGAAGTTCAAATTATTTTCGTGACATCCGCACGTATCAGCTTAGATGGACAAGTTTGGCCTGCACCACGTGAAGAGCTCTCAAAACGTCAACGCAAAGACTTGGTGAAGATGGATAATATTTTATCTGACTTGACGGAAGAGTTTCAGGAGATTGTTTCTGTATCAGCCAACTTCCATCCAAAGAAAACCAGCGAAATTTATGGTGACCGTACACAGATGCTTTTTGCAGAAAAAGAAACGATTACCGAAGGCGTTTTGGATTATGACTTTGAGTTGTCACCACGTGCTTTTTATCAACTCAATTCAGAACAAGCTAATGTGCTCTATGGTGAAGCCGTACGCGCGTTGAATCCGAAAAAAGACGACCGTGTTATCGATGCCTACTGCGGTGTCGGCACCATCGGTTTTGGTGTGGCTAAGAAAGTTAAGTCGGTCCACGGAATGGATATTACGCCAGAATCTATCGCAGATGCTAAAGCCAATGCAAAACGTCTTGGCTTTAAAAACTGCCACTATGAAGTAGGTAAAGCGGAGCGGATCATTCCTAACTGGTATAAGTCAGGCCATAGAGCCACAGCGCTTATCGTTGATCCGCCGCGTACAGGTTTGGATGATGCTTTGTTGGAAACAATCACCACATATACACCAGAAAAACTCGTTTATGTGTCTTGTAATGTTTCGACATTAGCAAAAGACTTGATAATTCTTTCGCAATTTTACAGCATCGAATATATTCAATCTGTCGATATGTTCCCACATACGGCACGTACTGAAGCGGTAGTAAAAATGCGTAAACTTGCCCAACCTTTGGCAGCACCTTTCCGTGCTGAAAAGTCAAAAGCGAGCTATAGTAAACTACGGAGGAAAAGGAAATGACAAAATTTATCATTGAAAAAGATTTTTGGGAGCTTTTCCCAGATACGCAAATTGGGATTGTTTTAGCTAAAGGAATTGATAATACAGGAGAGAGCTCTGCTGAAGTCAAGGACATGTTGGCCAAGGCTAACCAAGAATCAAGAAAATTTTTACAAGAGCCTATTTTTAGTGAAAATCCAGTTGTTTCAGTTTGGCGTCAAGCTTATCGTAAGTTCAAGACTAAAAAAGGTGCACGTTCTTCTATTGAAAACTTGATGAAACGGGTTGAAAAAGGTAAAGAAGTTGGCAGTATTAATCCCCTTGTGGATATCTACAACACGATGAGTTTAACTTATGGCCTTCCAGCTGGTGGTGAAGATATTGATAGCTTTGCTGGCAATCTTCGTCTGACTCAAGCTCAAGGTGGGGAAAAATTTATCGCTTTGGGAGATGAGGAGCCAGATAATGCTCTGGCTGGAGAAATTGCTTATCTTGATGATGAAGGGGCGGTTTGTCGCTGCTGGAATTGGCGTGACGGTCAACGTACAATGCTGACGGAAAACACAAAAAATGCCTTTTTAATCATAGAATGTGTGGATTCAAGTCGTACAGATGAATTGCGAGAAGCTATAGAAAAGTTGGCAGAGCTTACTGTTGCTCACCTCGGAGGGCGTGCAGAGCTCGCGATTATAACAAAAGAAAATCCTGAGCTCAGCTTAGACTAAGAGGAAAGCATGATTTATTTAAGAAAGGCAACCAAAGCGGATATTGCATCCATTATGCCGATTATTGCTCAGGCGCGAGAATTTCTGGGCAAATCAGGGAGTGATCAATGGCAAGCTGAGTATCCTGCACAAAGTGATATTGAAAATTTTATTCACGAAGATGTCGGTTACGTTCTGATTGTAGATGAAAAAGTTGCAGGATTTTGTGCGGTTATTACTGGAGAAGATAGCCAATATACGAAAATTTATAATGGCAAGTGGTTAAATGACAGCTTGGACTACGTCACCGTCCATTGTTTAGCACTGTCTGATGAATATCGTGGTCTGGGTCTGACAAAATATCTTTTTTCAAACATCTTTACTCTGATGCAAGCACGCGGCTATAAAGACTTCCGCGTAGATACACACCCAGCTAATGCAGTGATGCAGGCAGTATTTGAACGTGAGGGCTTTGAAAAACGTGGTATGGTTTTCTACGAAGGAGATCGCATCGCTTATCAACTCCTTTTAGGAGAATGAGATGAATAAAGAAAACTGGCTAGAGTTTTGCCTATCTCTTGGTCCAACTTTTGCGGATACACCTTTTGCAAAGATGGAAAAAGGACCAGCGACGGTTGTTGTGAAGCATCTAAAAAACAAAAAATCCTTTGTCTATATTTCGGAGCGTGAAGGCAAGCTTGTTTTGGCTGTCAAAGGTTTACCCTCAGTCAATGAAGAACTTCGTGAATCTTTTGACTCAATACGCCCAGCCTGGCATATGAATAAAACGCACTGGAATGATATTCATCTTGGGGGTGATGTTTCAGAGGAACAAGCAAAACAGATGATTGAAAACAGTTATCGTTTAATCAAACCAAAAAGAGAATAAAAATGGAATATAAAGAAAAATTTTTAAAAGATTTTAGTGAATGGGTAGACCAACAGGTTCAACTTTCAGAAATGGCAATGAAAGCTGCAGAAAAAATTGCGGATGAAGATAAAAAAATTGAAGCAAAAGAAGCGGCTATCCGTTATGAAAGTCGTCTCGATGCTTATCAGTTTATTCAAGGGAAATTTGAAAACTATAAAGCAGGTAAGGATTTCCACGACGTACCGGACTTAGGTACAAAAACTTTTTAAGTAACAAGGGAAATCACTGCAAAGGGTTTCCGAGAACTTAGGCTTTGGGGTGAATTATTTATATCGATTGAAAGCACAACAGCCAACAGCGGAAAATCTAACCTTAATGGCTGACTATTTTAACGTATCAGTAGACCATCTGCTTAGTAAAGAACTACTTGAAACTTACAGGCTAGAAATTCAAAATTTGCTTGAAGTGTATAAAGGAGGGGCTAAGAGAGGTTTTTTGCAAAAGATAATCTTACTGTCTGCCTTAAGTTCTACTTTCAACTTTTACAAAGAGTTGACATTTTTCAAAATGGAAATAAGCTTCAATTTGCTTTAGCTAAAAACTTATTAAATGCTGTTTCTAACCGATTGAGCGTTTTTAACGATGCTTTTTTGATATACATAATAATTCCTAGCATCAATGAAAAAACAAAAGCTCTGCTCTTTGAGCTGTGCTGGTTCGAATTGGCGGGATAAGAAAAAATGCCTTATTACAAATTAGGGCATTTTTGGAATAAAGCATTTATTAATGAAGAATTTGAAGTATTTTAAATCACGATCTGATTTTAATAATTTCGTATAGGAGCATTATATGAACTTTTATGATATCGAATTTTTGAAATCACAATCAGGAATAAATGATTATATCAGATATATTTTTATATTTGCAAGTCTTACAGTACTTGTCATTATATTCAGTATCTATATTAGACACAAAATAAAAACTAAATATCGAGATTTAAGTATAATTCTTTTGTTATTTATTATTTTAGAACTAGGGATACAATATTCTAATTATATAGGATTTCAATCAAAGCAGAACCAATCCTCGCAAATGGTCGCTTTTATTGAGAATGTAGCTAAAAATCAAAAGGTAGATATAGATAAGGTTTTAGTTAATTCTACTCAATTTGCTGATGGAATAATTGTAAAAATTGATGATAAATATTACTCAGTTAACTTAAATCCTGATCAGAAGACATATACGTTTGTAGAAAGTTATTTGATTAATCCCCAAAATAATGAAATGAAAAAATAGATTGTGAGAAGGTATGTTACTTTACAGTTCGATAATTTTAAAATTCTCTTTAGGTATTATTTGTCTTATTATTCAAATAAACATAATGGGAAAAGGAAATTTAGCGCCGGCCTCTGCAATGGATCAAGTTCAAAATTATGTTTTAGGTGGAATAATTGGGGGAGTTATTTATAATGACTCTATTACAGTTTTACAATTTATACTTGTTTTAATTATTTGGACGCTTTTGGTATTGATTTTAAAGTTTTCAAAAGAACATAATCGATATATAAAATTACTAGTAGATGGTCGCCCATTAACCTTAATAAAAGACGGAAATATCAGAGTTGAGGAGTGTTTGAAAAATGGTATTTCTGCTAATGACTTGATGTTCAAACTTCGTTCCAACGGTATCTATAAAATTGATAATGTAAAACGTGCTATTTTAGAACAAAACGGTCAGCTGACATTAATTGAATTTGGAGAAGAAAATGTTAAATATCCTCTTATTGTAGATGGTCAAGTGAATCTAGATGTTCTAGAAGTTATTGATAAAAATGCTGAATGGGTTGAATCGCAAATTTTAGAACAAGGCTATAACAAAATTGGTGAAATATATTTAGGTGAATATATCTCTGGGGAACTTAAGTTGTATGGCTACAATGACTAGTCAAGGAAAGGTTATTCCTCCAGATTTTTACAGAAAATAAAGCGAAGAGGCTTTTCCTTCTAGTTTTTAGCAACCACTAAAAGGGGAGCTGATGGGACCTATACTAAAAATGGCACATATATCTGTGTCAATAGTGTGAACTGCAATCGACAAATGCAAAAAATAGAAGGTTTAGAGCATTTCTTAGAGATAATCAAAGAACGCTAAGTGACCTTGCAAAAAACGGATAAATCTGATAGAATAAAAACACTAAATGAGGAGTAACAAGTCTAATCTTTGAGAGAGAAATCGGTTGCTGCGAGATTTCAGATGAAGCTTGTGAAGGTTGCATTGAGGTCAGTTAAATAAAGATTAAGTGCCTGCTTTTATAAAAAGCAGGAATTTAGGTGGTACCGCGCGTAAGCGTCCTATTTTGGATGTTTGGCGTGGTATTTTTTATTGACATAACTTATGCAGCTCTCCCTCAACCTCATCAACTGTTTTAATACCGAAAGGAAAAATAAATGACAGAAGAATTATCAACAAAGTTTAACCCTGCTGAAGTTGAAGCAGGACGCTATGAAAAATGGCTCGAACAAGGTGTTTTTGCACCTTCAGGTGACAAAAAAGCAAAACCCTACAGCATCGTTATTCCACCACCAAACGTAACCGGTAAGCTCCACTTGGGACATGCTTGGGATACGACTTTGCAAGACATTATCATTCGTCAAAAACGCATGCAAGGTTTTGATACTCTCTGGTTGCCAGGAATGGACCACGCAGGTATTGCAACGCAAGCCAAGGTGGAAGCGCGTTTAGCAGAAGAAGGTATTTCCCGTTATGACTTGGGCCGTGAGAAATTCTTGGAAAAGGTCTGGGAATGGAAAGACGAATACGCTGAAACCATTCATCAACAATGGGGTAAAATGGGTATCTCTGTTGACTACAATCGCGAGCGTTTTACGCTTGACGAAGGTTTATCTGCTGCAGTACGCAAAGTTTTTGTTGAACTTTACAAAAAAGGTTGGATTTACCGTGGTGAGTTTATCATTAACTGGGATCCAAAAGCCATGACAGCACTCTCAGATATTGAAGTTATCCATAAAGATGTTGAAGGAGCCTTCTATCACATTACTTATCCTTTGGCGGATGGTTCAGGCGCGCTTGAAGTAGCGACAACGCGTCCAGAAACTTTCTTTGGAGATACTGCTGTTGCTGTTAACCCTGCAGATGAACGTTATGCCAAATACATCGGTCAAAGTGTTATTCTCCCTATCATTAACAAAGAAATTCCTATTGTTGGTGACGAACACGCAGACATGGAAAAAGGGACAGGTGTGGTTAAAATTACGCCCGCCCATGATCCTAACGACTTCTTAGTTGGTCAACGTCATAACTTGCCACAAGTTAATGTGATGAATGCTGACGGTACAATGAACGAGCTCACAGGCGAGTTTAATGGTATGGATCGCTTTGAAGCCCGTGAAGCCATCATTAAAAAATTAGATGAGCTCGGTAACTTAGTTAAAGTTGAGAAAGTGATGCACTCCGTTGGGCATTCAGAACGTACAGGTGTGATGGTTGAGCCTCGCTTGTCGACACAATGGTTCGTTAAGATGGAAGAGTTGGCTAAAAATGCAATCGCAAATCAAAAAACAGAAGATGCGGTTGAGTTTTACCCTCCACGTTTTAACGACACTTTCCTTCAATGGATGGAAAACGTACACGACTGGGTTATTTCACGTCAACTCTGGTGGGGACATCAAATCCCTGCATGGTACAACGAAGCTGGTGAAATGTATGTCGGTGAGGAAGCCCCAGAAGGCGAAGGTTGGGTACAAGATGAGGACGTACTTGACACTTGGTTCTCCTCTGCTTTATGGCCTTTTTCAACTATGGGTTGGCCGGATGAAAAGGCAGAAGACTTCCAACGTTACTTCCCTACAACGACCTTGGTTACGGGCTATGACATCATCTTCTTCTGGGTGTCACGTATGATTTTCCAATCCCTTGAGTTTACAGGAAAAGCACCATTTAATAATGTGCTTATCCATGGCTTGATTCGTGATGAAGAGGGACGCAAAATGTCCAAATCTTTGGGGAATGGTATTGACCCAATGGATGTGATTGAAAAATATGGTGCCGATGCCTTGCGTTGGTTCTTGTCCAATGGTTCAGCTCCAGGGCAAGATGTGCGTTTCAGCTACGACAAAATGGATGCAGCTTGGAATTTCATCAATAAGATATGGAATGTTTCACGCTATATCCTGATGAATGCAGGAGATATCACAGCAGAAGAAATTTCTGCTCATCTTGACCAAGTGGCAGCGAAAACAGCAGGTAATGTTACCGATCGCTGGATTCTCACACGTTTGAATGATACAGTTGCACGCGTTACTGAACAAATGGATAAATTTGAGTTTGGTGTTGCAGGTCATATTCTGTATAACTTCATTTGGGATGAGTTTGCCAACTGGTATCTTGAGTTGACCAAGGAAGTAATGTTTGGCGATGATGAAGCAGAAAAAGACGTTACACGTTCAGTGCTTGTGCATGTCCTTGATCAAGTGCTCCGTCTCTTGCACCCAATCATGCCTTTCTTCACAGAAGAAATCTTTGAAAAACTTCCAACAGCTGAAGGCAAATCTATTGTGGTATCTGAATATCCAGAAGTACGTCCAGAATTTGATGATGCAGAAGCAGGTGATGGAGTTGCCATGCTCATTGAAATCATTACCGCTGTACGTAATATCCGTGCGGAAGTGAATACACCTTTATCAAAGGCCGTGCCAATGATGATTAAATCAGACAAAGAAACCTTCCTGAACAAGGTGGCACCTTATATTAAACGCTTCACTAACCCAAGCGAGTTAACTATTGCAGCGGATGTAACAGCGCCAGAACAAGCCATGTCAGCAGTAGTTACTGGTGCAGAAATCTACCTTCCATTAGCAGGATTGATTAATATTGAGGAAGAAATCGCTCGTCTTAATAAAGAATTAGACAAATGGCAAAAAGAACTTGATATGGTTAACCGTAAGCTTTCTAATGAAAAATTTGTGGCAAATGCCAAAGCAGAAGTTGTAGATAAAGAACGTGCTAAACTAGCAGACTATCAAGAGAAGTTTGAGAGCACTCAAGCCCGTATTGAAGAGTTACAAAAATAGTCGATGAGTCATAGAAAAGTTCCTAATTGTGGGAACTTTTCCTTTTGGTATAGATAGATTTGCAATATCTTAAATTTTCATTTCTTGTTAAACCCATGAAAAAGTGATAAAATAAACAAAGAAAAAACTCTAAGGAGAGAGAAGATGGCACATATTAAATTTGATTATTCTAATTTGAAACCATTTGTAGCGGATAAAGAACTTGACGAAATTCAATGGCAAGTTGACGGCGCAGATAAACTTCTTCGTGAAGGAACTGGTGCGGGTTCTGACTTCATCGGTTGGTTAGATCTTCCAGAAGACTATGATAAAGAAGAGTTTGCTCGTATCCAAAAAGCAGCAAGTAAAATTCAATCTGATTCAGAAGTTCTTATCGTTATCGGTATTGGTGGTTCATACCTCGGTGCCCGCGCTGCAATTGATTTCTTGAACAACAGCTTTGTTAACCTCCAATCAAAAGAAGAACGTAAAGCACCACAAATTCTTTATGCAGGAAATTCAATTTCTTCAAGCTATCTTTCAGACTTGGTAGAATATGTTGCAGATAAAGATTTCTCTGTTAATGTTATCTCTAAATCAGGGACAACAACTGAACCAGCAATTGCCTTCCGTGTCTTTGAAGAACTTTTGGTTAAAAAATATGGCCGTGAAGAAGCAAATAAACGTATCTATGCCACAACAGATAAAGAAAAAGGTGCCGTTAAAGTTAATGCTGATGCAAACAACTGGGATACTTTTGTTGTTCCAGACTCAGTTGGTGGACGTTTCTCAGTTTTGACAGCTGTGGGTCTCTTGCCTATCGCAGCATCAGGTGCTGATATCACAGCCCTTATGGAAGGTGCTAACGCAGCGCGTAAAGAATATACAGCTACAGACGTACGTAAAAATGATGCATACGCTTATGCAGCACTTCGTAATATTCTTTACCGCAAGGGTAAACTTTCAGAAATCTTGATTAACTATGAGCCATCATTGCAATACTTCTCAGAATGGTGGAAACAATTGGCGGGTGAATCTGAAGGTAAAGACCAAAAAGGTATTTACCCAACATCAGCAAACTTCTCAACAGATTTGCACTCA
The DNA here is from genome assembly GCF_016758115.1 of Lactococcus garvieae. Classification (GTDB taxonomy): domain Bacteria; phylum Bacillota; class Bacilli; order Lactobacillales; family Streptococcaceae; genus Lactococcus; species Lactococcus muris. The sequence goes on along the minus strand of NZ_WIVG01000032.1, from coordinate 10,785 downwards.
TTGGGTCAATTTATCCAAGAAGGTACACGTTCGGTATTTGAAACAGCTATCCGTGTTGAAAAACCACGCAAGAATATCACTATCCCTGAGCTTGAAGCTGACCTTGATGGTCTTGGCTACTTGCAAGGTAAAGATGTTGACTTCGTCAACAAAAAAGCAGCTGACGGTGTGCTCCTTGCTCATACAGATGGTGGTGTGCCAAACATGATCGTTACTTTGCCTGAGCAAGATGAATTCACTTTAGGTTACACTATCTACTTCTTTGAGCTTGCAATTGCAATCTCTGGTTACTTGAACGGTATCAACCCATTTGACCAACCAGGTGTTGAAGCTTACAAACGTAACATGTTTGCGCTTCTTGGTAAACCAGGATTTGAAGAATTGAGTGCAGAATTGAACGCACGCCTTAATTAAGGAATAATCCTATAAAAAGTCATTATTCTTTGAATCATGGCTTTTTTACTGCTCTTGGGGAAGAACTCTATCAGTGTGCTATAATAAAGCAATGAGAGTTGTAGCAGGAAATTACGGTGGTAGACCACTGAAGACATTGGCAGGAAAAACAACGCGTCCAACGACGGACAAAGTCAAGGGTGCAATTTTTAATATGATAGGCCCTTATTTTGAAGGTGGTCGGGTCTTGGATTTGTTCTCAGGTTCAGGTTCACTTGCTATCGAAGCTGTCTCACGTGGGATGGCCAGTGCTGTAATGGTTGAAAAAGACCGTTCAGCACAGTTGGTGATTGCAGAAAATATCAAGATGACAAAAGAAGAGGAAAAATTTCAACTTTTGAAGATGCCAGCAGAGCGTGCCTTAGCTCGTCTTTCTGGACAGTTTGATTTGGTTTTGCTTGATCCTCCGTATGCGAGAGAAAGTATTGTTGCTAATCTAGAAGAAATGCAGAAAAAAGACTTGTTGGCAGATGACGTTATCGTTGTTTGTGAAACAGATAAAGAAGTTACACTTCCGGAAAGAGTGGGACAACTGTCCTTGCGTAAAGAAAAAGTATATGGAATTTCAAAGGTAACCATCTATGAAAGATAAAATCGGTTTATTTACGGGTACTTTTGACCCAGTCACAAAAGGCCATCTTGATATCGTTGAACGTGCCAGCAAGCTTTTTGACAAGCTTTATATCGGTATTTTTAAAAACGAAGCTAAAAATCCTTTGTTTAGTTTAGAAGAACGTGTAGCCCTCATCGAAAAAGCCTTAGCAGATTTACAATTAACTAATGTGGAAGTGATTGCACATGCGAATGATTTGACTGTGAATATTGCGAAGGAACTAGAAGTAACGGCACTTGTGCGTTCCGTTCGCAATGCGGCTGATTTAGACTACGAGAAAAATATGATTTACTTTAACCGTGAAATGACGGGAGTGGAAACTATTCTATTGACCGCAAAACCAGAACTTGAAAATATTAGTTCTACACGGATGCGTGAGCTCTATCACTTTGGACAAGACCTTAGCCAATGGCTGCCAGAAAATGTTATTAAAGCACTGAATGGAAAAAAATCAAATGAAAAATGAAGATGTCAAAAATAAACGTAAGCTCAAACTTTTTTTATCTATAGGAATTCCGCTTGTATTTATCATAGGGCTGTTTTTCCCTTTGCCGTATTACATTGAGCAACCAGGTGGAGCAATACCGGTCAATCAAATGGTTGAAGTTTCAGGGACAAAGGATGAACATAAAGGAAATTTCTACCTGACTACGGTTGAAATGGTTCGAGCTAATGCGGCGAATATGCTTTATTCGATGTCTGATCCATTTGCTACTGTTTTAAGCAGCCAAGAAATGACAGGAGGATTGACAAACCAGCAATTTGACTTGGTTAATCAATTTTATATGCAGACTGCGCAAAATACTGCGATTTATCAAGCTTTCAAGCTGGCGGGGAAGCCTTATGAAATGAAGTACCAAGGAGTTTACGTACTTAGCATAAGTGAGGATTCAACTTTTAAAAATGACCTGCAGCTCTCTGATACGATAACAGAAGTTAATGGTAAAACATTCAAGTCTTCAGCAGACATGATAAAATATGTTGCTCAACAAAAGGTGGGCGATAATGTAACAATTAAATATACACGGATGGATGGTAGCCAACATGAAGCAACTGGAAAATATATTAAGTTGAGCAATGGCAAGACGGGCATTGGTATCGGCTTGGTTGATCATACAGAGGTTGTAACTCATCCTCAAGTAAAAATTGATGCAGGCTCGATTGGTGGTCCAAGCGCTGGAATGATGTTTACTCTGGAAATCTATAGTCAGATTACGGGCAAAGATTTGCGGCGAGGCAGAGAAATAGCAGGTACTGGGACGATAAACGAAGACGGAAGTATCGGTCAGATTGGTGGCGTTGATAAAAAGGTTGCAACAGCCAGTCAAGAGGGAGCTAAAATCTTCCTCTGCCCAGATGAAACAGCTGAACAGGCAAAAGCCTCTGGTACAACGAATAACTATACAGATGCCGTAGCAGCAGCTAAAAAGTTGAATACAGACATGAAAATCGTACCTGTCAAGACCATCCAAGAGGCCCTAGATTATCTTGAAAAATAGGTTCTGTGTACTCTATGGTGGTAGCTGAAAATTTATTGCCACTTTTTGTAGAGAAAGCGGAGAAATTCGGGAGCTACAATGTTTTTCGTGGTGAGTAGCCACACTAAATGTTATAGCGACCAAATAAACTAAAAAAAGCTGTGGATAACAGCTTTTTTTGGTTTAATATTGGTCTTGCAAGAGCGCTTTAAGCTCATCAATACTTGGTTGACGTGGGTTACCTGGTGTGCATTGGTCATCGTAAACAAGGTTTGCTAACTTATCAAGTTCGCGTTCTAAATGGTTTTTATCGACACCATTACCTGAAAGTGTGATATCAATATCAATGCTGTCTGTCAATTTCTTGATTTCCTTAATAAGCTTGTCAACCAGTTCGGCATTGTCTTTGCCTGTTAAACCAATATAGCGTGCAATTTCGGCGTAGTCTTCTTGGGCACGATAGATTTCATAACGTGGATATGGTGTACGCTTAACATTTCCTGTTACAGCGTTAAATTTGATAACGTGCGGCATAGCGATAGCAATAGCTAAACCATGTGGCAATTCAAACTCGCCGCCGACTTTGTGCGCTAAGGAGTGGTTGATACCGAGAAATGCATTAGCAAAAGCCATACCAGCTAAGGTTGCAGCGTTGTGCATATTTGCGCGTGCCATCTGTCCTTCTTTGGAAGGTTTTGAAGGGTCATAGTGGTAAGAAGTGGTTAAATTTTCAAAGATTAATTTGATTGCACGAAGTGATAGAGGTTTAGTATAGTCTGAAGCCATGACTGAAACGTAAGATTCGAGTGCATGACTGAGTGCATCGATACCTGACCAAGCGACTGTACGTTTTGGCACAGTCATAACAAACTCAGGGTCAACAATGGCCACTTGAGGTGTAAGTTGATAATCCGCTAAGGGATATTTAACATGTGTTTCGTCATCAGTGATGACAGCAAATGGTGTTACCTCAGAGCCTGTCCCCGAAGTAGTTGGAATACATACCAGTTGAGTTTGGTCTTGATGTGGGAATTTGACGATACGTTTACGGATATCGATGAATTTTTGGGCCAGTTGCTCAAAAAGGGCTTTCAATGCGATATCGTCATTAAGGTCAACTTCCCCGCGAACGGAATACTCATAAATCAAACGGCCGATTTTGGCTGCATCAAGCGGAGAACCACCACCAAGAGCAATAACGGTATCTGGTTTGAAGTCATCCATTTGACGTGCAATCTCGATTGCCTGAGATAATGTAGGGTCTGGTTTTACAGAACCGTAGATAGTTGTTTGTACCTGTGTGTCACGAACAGCGAGTTGCTCAAGCATGTGATCAACAAAGCCAAACTGTAACATCCCGTGATCTGTGACAACAAAGGCACGTTTTATATCAGGCATTTCTTGCAAATAAGAGATTGAGTTGTTTTCGTAGTAGATTTCTTTTGGCAGACGAACCCATTGTGGGCGATTACGACGACGTGCCACTGTTTTAATATTCAATAGATCATATGTACTCAAGTTGTGTGAAATTGAATTTTTACCCCATGAACCAGTTCCGAGCGTCAATGATGGACGCATTGCATCAGTATAAATATCGCCAACACCGCCAATAGAGTCAGGCTGGTTAACCAAGATACGTGCAGCACCAATGGCATCTGCATATTCTTTAACAAATGGATCATCCTGAGCACCAATTTGGATGGCAGCATTGTGCCCTGCGCCCTGATAGTCTAAAAGTTTTTGAACGATTTCGATAGCATTTTTACGTGAGGTAGATTTGTAGAGGGACAGAAGTGGACTGAGTTTTTCAGAGGACAGTGCTTCTCCGATATTTTTTTCATCAAGTTCAAAGAGTAGGACATCTTTGCCCTTAGGGACTTTTACGCCAGCTTGTTCAGCAATCCAAGGTCCAGGACGTCCAGCAACAGGACCCGTTACACCAAAGCCTTCGCCAGCACGTTCAACAAAGACAAATTTTTCAATTGCTTTATAGTCTTTCTTAGGTACTTTATAAGCACCGTGTGCCTGGAGTTTTTCAAGAAACTCATCATAAATTTCTTCAGCAATAACAGCAGAATTTTCTGTGGCACAAATCATGCCATTGTCAAAACGCTTAGAGAGCAGAAGGTCTTCAACAGCGCGATCGACATTTGCGGTTGCATCAACAAAGACAGCACCATTACCTGCACCGACTCCTAGTGAAGGATTACCAGATTTCAGAGCGGCATTAACCATTCCTGGACCACCTGTGGCTAAGATTGAAGCAATACCCTGATTCTGTATGAGTGCTGTTGTATTATAGAGACTAGGTTCTTCAATCCATTGGATAAAGTTTTCTGGAGCTCCTGCTTTCAGAGCAGCATCATAGACGATACGTGCAGCATGTGAAGAGCAATTTTGAGCTTGTGGATGGAAGGCAAAAACGATAGCGTTGCGTGTTTTTGCCGTTAAAAGTGATTTGAAGATAGTTGTTGAGGTAGGGTTAGTCGTAGGCACAATCCCGGCAAGGACACCAAGAGGAGCTGCGATTTCAACTGAACCGTTAACCTTGTTTTCGCTAATTACTCCAACAGTTTTATCGTTTTTTATTGAGTTATAAACAGACTCTGAAGCAAAGCGGTTTTTAGTATCCTTGTCTTCAACAATGCCGCGACCAGTTTCCTTATGTGCTTCGTGAGCGAGTTCCAGAGAATGCTCACTAGCTGCCAAAGCCATAGCTGCAACAATTTTATCAACCTGTGCTTGAGTATAACCTTCAAAATGCAGAGCGGCTTGATGGGCTTTTTTCACAAGAGTATCTGTGTATTGCTCTGCTTTTTCTAAGAGTACAGCCTTATCAGTTGCTGTTATTTCTTTCTTCGTCTTTGTGTTTGGGGTTGTCATATAAAATTTCTCCTTTGTGAAATTTATCACGTTATTATTTTAACAAAGTTTGAACGCGGTGTCAAATTGTATTGTGCAAAAAAATACAATGTTGTGTTAGCGAAATAATATTCACATTTTAATGATAGAAAAACCGCCTTATTTGGCGGTTTGGTTTAGAGGGTTGGAAGGACACAAGTGCCTTCTGGACTATAAAAATCTTTTTGTTTCAGTGTAAGTAGTCCTGTTGTACGATTGCGGCGGAAAAGACTAAGGTTATCGCTGTCTTGATGGGCCACGATAATAAAGTCTTCTGTGCTATTGAAGTTAAAGTCGCGAGGTGTTTTACCTTCTGTTTTTACAATGTCTTCCAGAGTAATTTTCGTTCCTAAAGGACTGACACTGAAGACAGCGATTGAATCATGCCCGCGGTTTGAGGCATAGAGGAATTTACCATCAGATGAAAGACGCAGCGCAGCAGCGCTTTTGACACCCTCAAAATCAGCAGGCAGTGTACTGAGGGTTTCTAGAGCTGCAAAACGTCCTTTTTCTTCATTGTAGCTAAGCACTGTTACAGTGGAAGAAAATTCACCAATAGCATAAGCAACTTTACCGTTAGGGTGGAAGGTCAGGTGACGAACGCCAGTTCCAGTAGGCATGCGATATAGGGTAGCGATAGAAAGCTTGCCATCTTCCCCCACAACGTCATATACAGTGATTTCGTCCGTTCCTAAATCACAAGTAACCAAGCGACCATCTGGTGTAAGATCTGCATAGTGAACATGTGGGCGTTCTTGACCTGGGTGTCCGTTTGAGCCTTCCCCTTCATGTTTTACAGTATCTGTTAAAAGGAGTGAACCATTTTTTTGGATTTTATAGACACGAATTTCTCCCAGATGATAGTTGGCACCATAAACAAGACCGCGTTTATCGTCAACAGAAACATAACAAAGAGGAGCTCCAACACTCGTGACATAATTTAAAAGTTCTGCTTTCCCCCTTTTATAAGTTAAAGCGGCGATGCCACCACCATTTTCATCTGCAGCACAGCTATAGAGATGCTGTTTCTTTCTATCTAGAGCAATATAGGTCGCATTTTGAACATGTGCAACTTCTTTTAGATTAGAAAGTTCTTCCTTGACAACATCTAAGTCGAAACTGTATATTCCCTTTGATTCACGTTTAGTATATCCACCCACTAGAATTTTTTCCCGCATAGTTTAGCTCCTTTTACATTTAATATTCGTATAATTATTTTATCATAAAGGAGCGTTTTCAGGAAGTTAAATCTCTCACGTTTTATGCATCTACGAGAAACTTAGGTAAAAAAGAGGACTTGCAATATGAGGAAGATTAGTATATAATATTACTGTTGCTCTCGGGCGATAATCTCACATTTTGACTTGACGATGTCGTAGTGCACAGGTGTAGCGGCATAGGGTGAGAGTCAAAAGAGGAAAAACTATTTTAAAAGGAGACATTAATATGTCAGTTATTTCAATGAAACAACTTCTTGAAGCTGGTGTTCACTTCGGTCACCAAACGCGCCGTTGGAACCCAAAGATGAAACCATACATCTTTACAGAACGTAACGGTATCCACGTTATCGACCTTCAAAAAACAGTTAAACTTGTTGACGATGCTTACAACTATGTACGTAACGCTTCAGCTGAAGGTGCTGTAGTCCTTTTTGTTGGTACTAAAAAACAAGCTTCAGAAGCTGTTAAAGAAGAAGCACTTCGTGCTGGTCAATACTATGTAAATCACCGTTGGCTTGGTGGTATGCTTACGAACTGGAACACTATCCAAAAACGTGTGGCACGCCTTAAAGCAATCAACAAAATGGAAGAAGACGGAACTTTCGATGTTTTACCTAAGAAAGAAGTTGTCCTTTTGAACAAAGAACGCGAACGTCTTGAAAAATTCATCGGTGGTATTGCTGACATGCCTCGCATCCCAGATGTGATGTACGTTGTTGACCCACACAATGAACAAATCGCTATCCAAGAAGCTCAAAAATTGGGAATTCCGGTTGTAGCTATGGTTGATACAAATGCTGACCCAGATCCAATCGACGTTATTATCCCAGCAAACGATGATGCTATCCGTGCGGTTAAGTTGATTACTGCTAAAATGGCTGATGCTGTCATCGAAGGGCGTCAAGGTGAAGATGCAGCAGAAGAAGAACTTACAGCGAAAGATACTGCAGCTTCAGAAGAGTCACTTGAAGAACTTGCTGAAATCGTTGAAGGCAAATAATTTGTAATGAATAATACAGGCGAGGCCCTACGCCTCCCTGTTTTTTTATAAAATATAATAATTAGGAGAATTATACAATGGCAGTAACAGCAGCTCAAGTTAAAGAATTGCGCGAAAAAACTGGTGCAGGTATCATGGATGCTAAACGTGCACTTGTTGAAACTGATGGAAATATGGAAGCAGCCGCTGAGCTTCTTCGTGAAAAAGGTATTGCTAAAGCTGAGAAAAAAGCTGACCGTATCGCCGCTGAAGGCTTGACAGGTATCGCCGTAAATGGTAATACTGCAGCACTTATCGAGTTGAACTCAGAAACAGACTTCGTTGCTAAAAACGAACAATTCGTTGCTATCGTAAAAGAAACAGCTGAACTTATTGCAGAGAAAAAACCTGCAACTAATGAAGAGGCTTTAGCTTTGACAACTGCAGAGGGCATCAGTCTTGAAGATTCTTATACACAAGCAACAGCGACAATTGGTGAAAAAATTTCATTCCGTCGTTTCCAACTTATCGAAAAAACAGATGAGCAAACATTTGGTGTTTACCAACACAACCAAGGGCGTATTGGTGTAGTCGCAGTTATTGAAGGTGGTGATACAGAGCTTGCTAAGGCTGTTGCAATGCATATCGCTGCGATGAACCCAACTGTTCTTTCTTACAAAGAATTGGACGCTGAGTTTGTTCACGATGAGTTAGCTAAAATGAACCACAAAATCGATGAAGACAACGAAAGCCGCAAATTGGTTAACAAACCAATGCTTCCACATCTTGCATACGGTTCACGCAGCCAGTTGACTGAAGAGGTTCTTGCTAAGGCTGAAGCAGAAATGAAAGAAGAACTTTTGGCAGAAGGTAAGCCAGAAGCAATCTTAGGTAAAATCATTCCAGGTAAACTTGCAAAATACATTATCGACAACACTAAAGTTGACCAAGCCTACACGCTTCTTGGCCAACTCTACATCATGGATGACAGTAAAACTGTAGAAGCTTTCCTTGAATCTAAAGGTGCTAAAGTAGTAGCCTTTGTACGCTATGAAGTTGGCGAAGGTATCGAGAAGGCTGAAAATAATTTTGCAGCAGAAGTTGCGGAAGCAGCAGGACTTGCTTAATTTCTAAAAAGGAGGGGTGGCTTTAGAGGCTGCTCTTTTTTCTTCCTTCCATTGTTTGAGTAGGCTTTGACAAGCCAGTATTCTTATATTGCATGTATTCTAAAAAATGTAGAAAAGTGATGTAAAAACAAATATAATGTGCTATAATAAAGAGTGAAACTTTGTATTTAAAAATGAGTTTAAATAAAAAGATAAAATTACCTAAAGTTTTGGAGAGATAATGTCAAGTACAATAATTATTCTTTTGGGCGTTCTCGTAGTGATTGTCGTTGGATTCTATGTTTTTTCAATGGTAATGCGTAAGAAAACAGAAAATCGTATTCTTGAGTTGGAAGAACGTAAGGAATTACTTTTTGATTTACCCGTGCAAGAAGAATTAGATGCTGTCAAGAAAATGCATTTAGTTGGACAATCGCAAACAATTTTCCGCGAATGGAATCAAAAATGGATTGATTTATCGTCGGACTCATTTGCTGATTTGGAAAATCATATTTTTGAAGCTGAACAGTTGAATGATTCCTTCCATTTTTTCCGTGCGCGTGAGTCGGCAGATGATAGTGAAGCACAGATTGAGGTCATGGAATCAGAGGTTGAAGCGATTCGTGCAGGTGTGGCAGAGTTGGTTGAGCAGGAAAAACGTAATTCGACAAAAATCCAAGAATCTTTAGACTTATACGAAACATTACGCGATGAGATTACAGACAATCAAGAAAAGTACGGTACAGTTATTGATGAAATTAATCGTCATTTAGCAAATATCGAAACAGAGTTTTCACAGTTTGTTACGCTTAACTCCACTGGAGATCCGATTGAGGCGGCAGAAGTACTAGAAACTGCAGAAGAACACACCATTGCTTTACGTGCTATTACGGAAAAAATTCCGTCTCTTTTAGCTGTTGTAGACAAAGAATTACCAAAACAAATTGAAGATTTAGAAGAAACAATTCATAAATTTGAAGAAGAGGATTATGTACTTCCTCCAAGTGTCAATCTTGAGAATGAAAGACAGGCCGTTCAAAAGGATATAGAGGAAGCGAAAGCTCTTCTTGATAGCTTTGAACTTGAGGCGACTGAGGCACGTATCGCTTCAATCAATAATCGTATCAATGGTGTGTATGACATCTTTGAGCGTGAATATAAAGCGCGTCGCAGTGTTGAAAAGCGTGTCAATATCCTTAAAAGCTACATTGAGCACACGCGTGCAAATAATAAGGCGCTTTTGTTGGAGATTGATCATACCATGCAGTCCTACTTGCTCTCTGATAATGAAAAGGCTGCCGTACGTAGTTACTCAGAACACCTTGATATCCTTGAAGGAGAGGTTGATAGTGTGTTAGAGGCTGTAAAAGAAAAACAAAAGCCTTATTCAGCTTTGGGCAATAATGTAAATTCAATTATTGATGCTTTGGAAGACATTGAAAAGAATCAAATCAGTATCAGTGAGGGGCTTGCTAACTTACGTGAGCGAGAAAAAGTTGCCCAAGAAGCTGCGGATGACTTTGACTCAGAATTACGCATTATTAAACGTTATGTGGAAAAACGTAATCTTCCAGGTTTACCAAAAGATTATTTAGATCTCTTTTTCGCTACAAGTGAGCGTCTGGAGGCTCTGTTCAAAGAGTTAGGTAAAGTACGTATTAATATAGATGTTGTCAATCATCAACTTGATACATCTACTCAGGATATGGAAGCCCTGAAGGATGCAACAGACGACTTAGTCGATCATGCTGTTCTTGCAGAGCAGTTGATGCAATACGCCAACCGTTACAAGGCAAGTGATGAGCGTGTTGCTGGTGCTATTGCTCGCAGCTTGCAACTCTTTGATCGTGCCCGAAACTATGATGGTGCCTTCAATGAAATCTCGAACGCTTTAGAAATGGTTGAGCCTGGTGCGGTTGAACGTATCGCTAAGGTTTATCATAATCATAAAGAAAAACCAGACTATCGTTAGTGGTTTGATAAAAAACGTAAGGAATGTCAAGCCCCAATAAAAATAGACAAGTAGAAAAACCTA
>NZ_WIVG01000031.1 GCF_016758115.1 Lactococcus garvieae | reverse complement strand
TTATATAATGTTATTGTAATCTTTTTCTTACCAAATTCAAAGTGATATCATAAAAATGATGGTGTGGAGAATAGTTACCAATAAAGCCCTCAAACAAAAAAGCACTTAACCCTTGCATTCTTGTACAGAGGATTAAGTGCTTGTTTCATTTTTGAGACTTTTGCCCCAATTTCTTTTTTCAGAGCCTAGCCCGTTCGAACTTCTTGACTTGCCAAGTCGACAATTTTCTTACTTGGTTTCTTTAAAAATTTTTGCATTTCCCCTTCATCAAAACCTATTTGAAGATGCTTTTCATCCAGCATAAGCGGCACTTTTAGTAACGTAGCATTTTCTTCTATCAGTTCCATAAAGTCTTCTAATCCCAGACCATTAGGGTCGATATCCAAACGCGTGAATGCCCTTGTCTCTGTAGAAATAATCTCTTCTATACCATTTTCAGTTAGGGAAACGATTTGTAAGATTTCTTCAGTGGAAACCAACTCTGTCAAAATGTCAATTTCCACAAATTTTATTCTATGTGCATACAACCAACTCTCCGCTTCCTTTGTCTCCTGGTTAGAAGATACAGTATAAATCTTGAGCATAACAACCTCCTTTCTGTTAAAATTTAAAACTAGACTCTTTGCTACTTTTATTATCCTATTTTATGAAAACGAATACAAACAAAATGCTTTTCATATAAGCCTGAGTCAAATAACTCAAGGCATTCCAATAAAAATCACTGTTTTTATTAACATCACCGATGAGCATAAATCTATTCAACATAAAACCTGTTATTAAGCCACAAAAAAAGTCCAAGGGATACAATCCTTTGAACTTTTAATTTTACTTTTGACTGTCTTATTTCACTTCTTCAAAGTCACCATCAACAGTGTTGTCATCTTTAGAATCATTTTCTGTTCCCGCTGCTTGACCTGCTGCTGCTTGTTCAGCGCTTGCTTGTTCGTAAAGTTTTACTGCAAGATTTTGAGCGATTTCGCTAAGTGCTTCTGATTTTGCTTTAATGTCAGCGATATCATCGCCTTCGAGTGCCTTTTTAAGTTCTTCCTTAGCTTCTTCTGCTTTCTTAACTTCAGCTTCGTCTACTTTACCTTCAAGCTCTTTGAGTGTCTTTTCAGTTTGGAAAACAAGAGCATCTGCTTCGTTACGTGTATCTACTTCTTCTTTACGTTTTGCATCTGCTTCTGCATTTGCTTCTGCATCTTTCATCATTCTGTCGATTTCTTCATCAGAAAGACCTGAGTTAGACTTGATAACGATTGTTTGTTCTTTTTGAGTACCCAAATCTTTCGCTTTAACAGAAACAATACCATTTTTGTCAATGTCAAATGTTACTTCGATTTGTGGCACACCACGTGGTGCTGCAGGAATGTCTGTCAATTGGAAGCGACCCAATGTTTTATTATCCGCTGCCATTGGACGTTCACCTTGAAGCACGTGGATATCAACTGCTGGTTGATTGTCTACTGCTGTTGAGAAGATTTGTGATTTAGATGTTGGGATTGTTGTATTACGTTCAATAAGTTTTGTAAAGACAGAACCCATAGTTTCGATACCAAGTGAAAGCGGAGTTACGTCAAGAAGGACAACGTCTTTAACATCACCTGAGATAACGCCACCTTGGATAGCAGCACCCATGGCAACAACTTCGTCAGGATTTACTGATTTGTTTGGAGTTTTACCTGTTTCTTTTTGCACAAGATCAACAACTGCTGGAATACGAGTTGAACCACCAACAAGGATAACCTCATCAATATCTGATGTTGAAAGTCCTGCATCCGCAAGAGCTTGACGTACAGGTTCACGAGTTGCTTCCACCAATGAAGCAGTCAATTCATCGAATTTTGCACGTGTAAGGGTCATTTCTAAGTGGAGAGGACCCGCAGCACCTGCAGTGATGAACGGCAATGAAATTTGTGTAGAAGTTACACCTGAAAGGTCTTTCTTCGCTTTTTCAGCCGCATCTTTCAAACGTTGAAGCGCCATTTTATCTTGTGAAAGGTCAATACCGTTTTCTTTTTTGAATTCAGCAACCATGTAATCGATGATGGCTTGGTCAAAGTCGTCACCACCAAGTTTGTTGTTACCTGCTGTTGCCAACACATCGAAGACACCATCACCTAACTCAAGGATAGACACGTCAAATGTACCACCACCAAGGTCGAAGACAAGGATTTTTTCATCTTTGTCTTGTTTGTCCATACCGTAAGCAAGCGCTGCTGCTGTTGGTTCATTAACGATACGTTCTACTTCAAGACCGGCAATTTTACCTGCGTCTTTTGTTGCTTGACGTTGCGCATCATTAAAGTAAGCTGGAACGGTGATAACTGCTTTTTCAACTTTTTCGCCCAAGTATGCTTCAGCTGTTGCTTTCAGGTTTTGAAGAATCATTGCTGAAATTTCTTGAGGAGTGTATTCTTTACCACCAGCAGAAACTTTTTCATCTGTTCCCATTTTTGACTTGATTGAAATAACTGTATCAGGGTTTGTTACTGCTTGACGTTTCGCAGCATCACCAACTTGAATTTCACCGTTTTTAAAAGCAACAACAGATGGTGTTGTACGGTTTCCTTCTGGATTTGGAATGATTTTTGCTTCAGTTCCTTCAAGAACTGCTACTGCTGAGTTTGTTGTACCAAGGTCAATACCGATAATTTTAGACATATGCTTTACCTCTTCTTATTTTATTCTTTTTTATCTATTCTTATAGTTTAAGGACATTTCGGTCACTTTGCTTTCTTACTGTGCAACAACAACCATCGCTGGACGAAGGATGCGGTCATGGAGCTGATACCCTTTTTGGAAGACTTGAACCACATGATCTGCTGGATGTTCATCATCAGCTGGAACCGTTTGAACTGCCATATGGAAGTTTGGATCAAAGGCTCCATCAGCTTTAATCTCTGTTACCCCTTCTTCTTCAAGAGCATTTATCAAACTTTCCCGCGTCATTTCTAAACCTTTTTTAACATCTTCTGTCAGACCTTCAACTGCAAGTGCACGTTCTAGGTTATCCAAACTTGGCAAAATCTTTTTGGCCAAATCTTGCGAACGGTATTTTAAGATACTTGAACGTTCTTCATTCGCACGACGTTGGATGTTTTGGATTTCTGCGCTGATGCGGAGAAACTTATTTTCCCATTCTTCAGCTCTCGCTAGGGCTTCGTCAAGTTCAGAAACTTCTTCTTCTACGATATCTTCAAGGGCTTCCTCTGTGAGTTCCTCAACTGCTTCCTCAGTCACCTCATCCACTTTTTCAGCCTGGACTTTCTTCATATCTTCTTTCTTTTTTTCAGCCATGTTGTTTCCTTTTCTTTTAAAAAATTTCATATTATATTAACTTATCTCATAGTGATTCCCATCAAGGTAACGGTAGTAGTCCATCAATTTCATACTGAGGACTTTAGCAAGTAAGTCCAGCCTACTCAAGGTTTTTTGATAATCTTGTTCTACAGGACCGATAACTGTCAAGGTCCCTAGTCCCCGATAAGGAATGACAAACTTTTGACTAATCAATGTTAAGTTTGCAAAATAGGATACATTATCAATAACTACTGAACGCATCTCCTCTGTATTTGTCAGTGCTCGTATTTCTTGCGCCATGCGCGCATCGTCACTTAAAATTTTATAAAGCTCAGACAGGTTGTCCGTCGCAAACTCAAAAACATGTTCACGCCCACTACTTGTCAGCTTTTCTGTAAGTAAGTCAGCAAATACAGTGTCAAAGAGCCTTAAGACGTCCGTTGTTACTTTAAAATAACGTTGAACAATCTGCGGAATTTCCGTTCGTAACGCGTAATGCACTTCCAAAACCTTCTTACCTACCAAACGTTCCTTAATGAGATGGGTGAAGATTTGTAAATCTTGCTCACTCATACTTTTAGGAAGAACAAATTGGTTGGTACGAATCTCACCTGTCGCTAGACCCATCACTGTTAATATAGAGTGATTATCCAGAGTAACAAGCTCAAAAGACTGTAAAACTTGTTCGCTTTGAGGAACATTGAGTACAAAGGAAGTTAGACCTGTCAGACTTGACAAAATCTCACTCGCCCTTTCAAATAAGTCCGAAAGACGGTAAAATTCGCCGTCAAAGGCGCTCATAATTTCGAAAAGATCATTTTGTGTAAATTCTTCCAAGCGTAATACATTTTCAATAAAATATTTATAGCCTGAAATACTAGGTACACGTCCACTCGATGTGTGCTCTTTTTGGATAAGACCAAGATTCTCTAGCACTTTCATGTCATTTCTGATCGTTGCACTCGAAGCCTTAATTTGTTCCAGCAAGGCATTTGAACCTACTGGTGTATGTTCTTTGGCGTAAAGAGAGACAATCAAATTCAAAATCTGCTGTTGCCGTTCTGTAATCATACTTGTCTCCTTTCTTCACATTTAGCACTCGATACCCTTAAGTGCTAACAATATTATTATATCCCTTATTTGATAACTTGTCAAGAAAAAAGACCAAAAAATTAGCACTCTTTTTTATAGAGTGCTAATTTTTGGCTTTTGGTCATTAAATCAGCCCAATATCCTTGGCGACAAAGCGAATACTCAACAAGCTGACAAGGAGAACAGCTAGTGAAAACAATAGACTTAAACTTTGCTGCTGTGTGAAATACTGATAAAGCCAATCAATAATTACCAGAGCTGCTGCAACCTCCAAAAGCAGCATTCCGACATGAAAAAAGCGGATAATCAAAAGAATGATTAGAAATACAAGTAAAATTTGTATCACACTTTGCCATTGTGCGACTGGAGCTAAGACTTGATTAATAAAACCTGTGACTGTACGACTTGTATTTTGGAAAACAGTTGTGAAGGGATTAGGTCTTGCTAAAAGCCTTTGCGCTACACTTATTAGAGTGTAGAGAAATAAAGCAAGGTTAGCATATAAAACAAGATGCGCTTTGTTCAACATAGATGTACGGTTCCTTTTAAACATGTTTCCTTTCATTGAGGCAGTAATTTTAGATATTCTTCAAGCGTAAGATTATGTTTTGCCATATATTTTGCGTTATCTATCCCTACATAGCGGAAATGCCAGTCTTCATAATCTACTCCCGTGGAAGACTTTCCTCCCTCAGGAAAACGTAAAATGAAGCCATAATTAGGAGCAATCTTTCTCAGCTCTGCCACAACATCTTTGGGGCTTTGATTTAAGGCATCCACTGTCGATATATCCACAGCCAAGCCGGTTTGATGTTCTGAACTTCCTGCCGGCTGTGAATAAGTTTTGACATTATTCTCTGCTTCTTCCCGGGAAATTGGCTGTCCTGTATTGTTGAGCGAACCTGCAGCACCAGCCATTTCACGCTCTACGTAGCCATTAAAAAGTTGCTCTTGATAGGCTACTGAACGATAAGCTGAGATGAGATGCTCAGAAGAATCAATGGCTTGAGCCGCTCCTAAAAATTTCTCCAGAGCTTCCGCAATGCGGCTGTCCACTTGAACACCAGCAACGGTTGTTAGATGAGGAGAGAGTTCTTCTTTAGGATGCGCTCTATTCACCAATATTAAATTCCAATCTGACTGATGTGCTTCTGGTAAATCTGACTTTTTGTTTTCAGATTTGGGACTTGAGACTGCCGTTTTGTTCGAACTTGTCGATTCTTTAGTGCCTTGTGATTGAAGTTTATTCACGGCAAGCACACACAGAAAAATAAAGGTTAGGAGAACAAAGATGCCTCCAAAAATTCTTCCTTTTTTTAATTTTTTCTTTTTAGTCTGTCTTTGCATTTTTCATCACTTCTGCTCCAAGCTTACGGTAAGCCATGGAACCAATTTCTCCAACTTCAAACTTCCCATTTTCAAAACTAAGATGTGTCACAGAGCCATTGTCTAAATTATACGGGCGTTCCATATCGGGCTGAAGCATCTTGACATAGCTCCCAATGGTCATGCCATGACTCACGACAACGATATTCTTTGCCCCAGCGGCCTCTGATTCAGCAGCCATATCCGCAAAGCCACTCATGATGCGTCCAGAGAGTTCTTCCCAGGTTTCAGCCCAGCCTGCAGTATCTACTTCATAGATTGCACGCGCCAGTTCTTCATCTGTCGGAAATTTACCAGTAGCTCTCCAATCCTTTTCATCAAATACAATCGGAAGAACCCCATCAAATAGCTCTCCATCATAACCTCCATCAAAGGAGCCGAAACACCACTCACGGATGCGCTTGTCCATCTTGTAAGGAATATTTTGATTGTCTGAATACTCCAAGATGAAGCCCATAGTTTGAATAGTTCTTCCGGAATCAGAGGAATAGGCGCGATCAAATTTTAATCCCTTTTCTTTGAAGCCTAGCCCTAATTCCATAACACCACGTTCCCCCTCTGCTGTCAAAGGGGTGTCAGACCAGCCTTGCGCACGACCGATTGTATTGAACATTGTTTTTCCGTGCCTTACTAAATAAATCTCAACCATGAATTCACCTTGTCTTTTTTCTATTCTATATCTTAATATTATACTTTATTTCACAGCAATTGAACAGAGAAAAATAACTTCTGTTACCCAAGAGACTTGATTTCTAGCTTAGTTCTCACTCTTTTCTTGACTTCCCTGTACAGACGCTTCACATTGTCTAAACTCGCTCAGCAAGTTTGAGATAAGCCTTACTTGTTGAAGTGTATCAAAAAAAATCCCTTATTTCAGAGATTTCTTCTTTTCACTTTCCAAAAAATTGCCGCAACCAGCTGAGTTTTTTCAACGCGCTTAGGAATAGGGCGGAAGCACAAACTCCTGTGACAGCCCCGCCAGCACTGGCAGCATTAACTGCAACAGAATGCTTACGCACTGCTTCTTTTTCGACCTGACTTCCTTCATCTTGAATATTTGTATTTTTTGCTGTTTGTCCTCCTTCCAAAGCCACAAGTCCTTGACCTAAGCGAGTATACGCTTTATCTGACAAAGTTGCTGTATGAGAAGCAGAGACTTGTGGTTTTGAACTTCCCTTATTGAGCAACTTTTCCACTTGTTCTTTTTTACTCTTCTCATCAGCCCTCTCGTGAAGATTAGATGTTTCTTGTCCCAAGCTTTCAAGCTCTCCTATAGGAACGACTGGCGTGATTGGGGCAGGATATTCTGGAAGAAGTGGTGCTACAGTTGGTAGAGTGATATCAGGTTGCATTGGTATTAGTGGTGGAGCAGTTGGTGTAATAGGCTTAGGCGGTTCTACCGTTACTGGCGGAATCGTCGGAACGGTTATATCTGGTTTTATAGGTATTAGCGGTGGCATTGTTGGTGTAATGGGGTGTGGCGGTTCAGTCGTCACTGGCGGTACGATTAAATCAGGAGTTTCTGATACCTCTTGCCCCCCTGCCGTTGACGTATCAATGTTCGCCTCCTCATGCGTTAAATGGAAAGTAAGATTTTTATCGCCTGTGTGGTTCTCCGATAGGTCCCAGACGTTCTTGCCCATATCCTGCTCGGCACTCTGAGAAAAGTTTTCTGGCAAGACCATGTTATATGCTGCCGCACTCCCTTGTATCCCATCAGCAGCGGAAAGAGAGAGTGCTTTGAGAGGGGCAGGACTTGTTGTGATGCTCCCAACTAAAGCGACCGTTAAACTGATGACTTGTTTTTTATTTCTCATATAGCTTCAAAACTCCTTTCTAATGTTTTCCTTTTTGTTCACAAACCCTTTAAACGGCATATAAACATTTCTCCAGAAACTTCTGGAATTTATTTTCTCATATGCGGGCTTGTCTTAAGCAAATCTTCAAAGAAAAGTTGCCCCATCTCACCATTGATAATTTCTGTAGCACGAAGTGTACTTGCTTTATCTGTCAAAGTATGTTGAATCCGAGAATTTTTGACTTCCAAATCTAGTAATTCAACTGCTTCTTGTAAACTAGAAACTTCCTCTAGTTTTAAAACTCGAATGATGTAGTCAATGCTCTTCAAATTTAGATATCTTTCTGGAATCGGTGTACTTTTCAAGGTTTGACAGTCTAAGATTCTTTCAACATCATCAACAAGTTCTTTTCTTTTTCGACTATATTTTGGAAAAATCTGTTTGACGAGGGCTTTTCTCCCTATAGGTAATGCGTCACTCCCAAATACTTTTTTAAGTAAACCGTTCAAAAAAACGCCCAGTGCCCACAGGGAAAAGCTAACAATGAATGTCCCTAGAAAAGCTTCCAGAATAGAGCGATCTGGCTGTCCCTCAATGAAAGAAAAATCGTTCGCAAGGTAGAAAAAAAGAACAACTATTGGTAATGCAAAAGCTAATAAGGCCGAACGATAATCGATTTTGTGTTGAATTTCTTCTAAAAATTCTATCTTCAAAATTTCAAATTGATTAAGCGTTTCTTCAAGAACTTCTAAAGTTTGCATTACTTCTTCGCAATAACCCAAAGCCATATTTTCCTCCTTTCTCACACTTTTCCCCTCTTTTATTCCACACGATGTTAAAAAAACTTTATTAATTATTCTGTAACTTATTGTGAAAACTAACGTAAAATTTGTCTTCTGTTTTACATTTTAACATTTTCATTCGTTATTTTTTGTTACGTTTCTGTTAAAAAATAAAAAAACATCCACTGAGAGATGTTTTGAGATTTATTAATAGTGTTTCGATACATTCAAACGGTTAATCGCACGGTGAAGTGCCACCTCTGCCCGCTTAACTTCATCAGCTTTATGCGCTGCTTTTGCTTCTTCAAGTTCTTTTTCAGCACGAAGCTTCGCACGTTCAGCACGTGGAACATCAATATCTCGATTGCGTTCGGCAGAGTCTGCAATAACAGTAATCAAGCTCTCTTTCACTTCGATAATTCCACCATTCACAGCGATATAATCAACATGCTTCATATCATCAGGGCGACGCACCTTAAGTTCACTGATTTGTAAACCAGCGATGGTTGAAATCATATTGGGCAAAATCCCCATATCGCCACCGATAGTATGCGCAAGAATGTAGGTTGCATGGTGATCATAAATGACACCTGCAGGAGTGATGACCTGAACAGCCATGACATTTTCACTCATCTCGGCAACCTCCTATCCTAGTAACCCATTTTTTTAGCTTTTTCGAGAACGTCTTCGATTGGACCTACGCCACGGAAAGCATCTTCTGGGATTTCATCGTATTTGCCATCCAAGATAGCCTTAAAGTCTTCCACTGTTTTTTCAACCGGTACATAAGAGCCTGGAATACCCGTGAATGTTTCAGCAACGTTAAAGTTTTGCGAAAGGAAGAACTGAATACGACGTGCACGGTTAACCAATACTTTTTCGTCGTCAGACAATTCATCCATACCAAGGATAGCAATGATATCTTGCAATTCTCTATAACGTTGGAGAATACGTTGCACTTCCATCGCGACCGCATAGTGATCCTCACCAACAATCTCTGGTGTAAGAGCGCGAGATGAAGAAGCCAATGGGTCAACAGCTGGATAAATCCCCATCTGAGTGAGACGCCGCTCCAAGTTGGTTGTTGCATCCAAGTGAGCGAAGGCTGTTGCTGGCGCTGGGTCAGTATAGTCATCGGCTGGGACATAAATCGCTTGAATCGATGTTACAGAACCTTGTTTTGTTGAAGTGATACGTTCTTGAAGTTGACCCATTTCAGTTGCCAATGTAGGTTGGTAACCAACGGCTGATGGCATCCGTCCTAAGAGGGCAGATACTTCTGAACCCGCTTGGGTGAAACGGAAGATGTTATCAATGAAAAGCAAAACGTCTTGTTTTTCCACATCGCGGAAATATTCAGCAATTGTCAATCCAGTAAGAGCAACACGCATACGTGCTCCAGGTGGTTCATTCATTTGACCAAAGACCATGGCTGTTTTTTCAATAACGCCTGACTCTTTCATTTCCCAATAAAGGTCATTTCCTTCACGTGTACGTTCTCCAACACCCGTAAATACGGAAATCCCACCATGTTCTTGGGCAATGTTATGAATCAACTCTTGAATAAGAACTGTTTTCCCAACTCCGGCACCACCAAACAGGCCAATCTTACCGCCTTTAAGATAGGGTGCAAGCAAATCAATGACTTTAATCCCTGTAACAAGAATTTCGTTAGCTGTTGATAGCTCATCAAAAGCAGGAGCTTTCTTGTGGATAGGACTACGTTCTATATCTTCAGCAAAAGGCTTCCCTTCATCAATAGCATCTCCAAGCACATTGAAAACACGTCCAAGTGTTTCTTTACCAACAGGCACACTGATTGCTTTTCCTGTATCGAGGACCTCGAGCCCACGTGTTAAGCCATCTGTTGATTCCATAGCGATAGTGCGCACTGCGCCATCACCAAGTTCCAAGGCAACTTCGAGGACGATTTTAGTTTTCACGCCGTCTACATCTTTGTACACGATGAGGGCGTTATTAATCTCAGGCAGAGTCGCATCTGACGCAAATTCCACGTCAACAACAGGACCAATGACCTGAGTAATTTTACCAGAACTCAATGTTTTTCCTCCTAGTTTATTTTTCTGTCTTTAATTCTTTGAGAAAGATTACTTCATACTTAAAGCGCTGAAGCTCCTGCAACAATTTCCGTAATTTCTTGCGTAATTGCTGCTTGACGCGCACGATTGTATTGAATTGTCAAATCATTAATCAGTGTTTTCGCATTATCTGTGGCCGTACGCATCGCTGACATTCCGGCTGCATGTTCTGCCGTTTTTGCATCAACAATCGCGCCATAAATCATACTTTCAGCATATTGTGGCAATAATTGATCCAAAATAGCCTCACGACTCGGTTCTAACTCGAAACTGACTGGCGCCACTGTTTCTTCTACTTCCTCTGCTTCATCAAAAGTGATTGGCAGCATTCTTTGCATGTGTACTTCACTTGTCAATGAATTAATGTGATGGTTGTAACACACATAAAGCTGATCAAACTCTTCTTTTTTATAAAGCGACACCGCGTGACCTACAATCTCGCGTACTTCCTCAAAACTTGGCTGGTCAGTCAAACCACGTAATTCATAGGATAATTTGATTTTCCGAGAACGGAAGAAATCTGCTCCCACGCCTCCCAAGGCAAGAATACAGTAATCTTCTGGTCCTTGATGTTTTTCTCGAAGCTTGTTCATGACTGACTTCAAGATGTTAGAGTTGTAACCTCCTACAAGACCACGATCCGAAGTGATGACCAAATATCCTGTTTTCTTAACTGGACGTTTAATCATCATTGGATTTTTAGAAGGCCCACGATCTGCAGCAACCAAGTCTGTTGTCACTTGGCGTACCTTGTCTGCATAAATCTGATACGTTTTTGCAATCTTTTCTGACTTTTGCAACTTTGCTGCGGAGACCATCTGCATGGCCCCAGTAATATGACTTGTTTTTTCTGTTGAAGCAATTCTTGCTTTAATTTCGCTAAGTGAAGCGCCCATAATGAACCTCCTTATTTAACGTAATTTGTAGTTTTCTTGAAGGCTTTAATCGCATCATCAAGTTTTGCTTCGTCTGGTAAATCTTTAGTATCTGTAATAACCTGCAAAAGGTCAGCATAGTTTACATCGAAGAAATCAAACATTTTTGATTCAAAATCAAGAATATCTTCTACAGGAACATCGTCAAGATGTCCGTGTGTCAATGCATAAAGAATAAGGACTTGTTTCTCCACAGGAAGTGGTTTGTGCAAAGGTTGTTTTAAAACTTCAACTGTACGACGTCCACGATTGAGTTTAGCCTGTGTCGCCTCGTCAAGGTCTGAACCAAATTGTGTAAAGGCTTCAAGCTCACGGTATGAGGCCAAGTCCAGGCGGAGTGTACCAGCAACTTTCTTCATCGCTTTGATTTGGGCTGCGCCCCCGACACGTGATACAGACGAACCGGCATCGATAGCTGGACGAACCCCTGAGTAGAACAGGTCATTTTCAAGGAAGATTTGTCCATCTGTGATGGAGATAACATTTGTCGCGATATAGGCAGATATATCTCCAGCTTGTGTTTCAATAAAAGGTAGGGCGGTCATGGAGCCACCACCTAAGTCATCACTCAACTGCGCTGCACGTTCCAAAAGACGTGAATGAAGATAGAAGACATCCCCTGGATAAGCTTCACGACCTGGTGGACGACGGAGCAAGAGTGAAAGTTCACGATAAGCCACGGCCTGTTTAGACAAATCATCGTAGACAATAAGCACATGCTTACCATTGTACATAAATTCTTCACCCATAGCTGCACCAGCATAAGGGGCAATGTAAAGCAAGGGTGAGGGTTGTGATGCTGAAGCTGTTACAACGATTGTGTAATCCATCGCTCCAAGTTTACGGAGAGCCTCAACCTGTGTACGAACTGTCGATTCTTTTTGACCGATAGCGACATAGATACAGATGATATCCTTCCCTTTTTGGTTAAGAATCGCATCAATAGCTACAGATGTTTTACCTGTTTGACGGTCGCCGATGATCAACTCACGTTGGCCGCGACCGATTGGTACAAGCGCATCAATGGCTTTTAGTCCAGTTTGGAGTGGTTCTGAAACTGATTTACGTTGCATAACACCTGAAGCTGGAGCTTCAACAGGACGTGTTTTACCTGTATTGATGTCGCCTAAGCCATCAACGGGCTGTCCAAGTGCATTTACAACACGACCGATGAGTTCTTCACCGACTTGAACTTCCATGATTTTACCTGTACGTTTTACTGTATCTCCTTCACGGATGTTAAGAAAATCACCAAGTACGATAATACCAACATCTGTACTGTCTAAGTTTTGTGCCATACCATATACGCCGTTCTCAAACTCGACAAGCTCACCGCTCATCGCATTTTCAAGACCATAGGCACGGGCAATACCGTCACCAACATATGTGACAACACCAGTTTCAGCGACTTCAAAATCTGGTGTAAAATTTTCAATTTGTTGTTTAATCAGTGAGCTGATTTCATTCGCTTTGATTGCCAAATGTATTTTGCTCCTTTCTGAGTTTTCATGTTAAATGGCTGAGAATTTTTCCCAAATAAGAGATGACTATAGTATCTCTTTGGCAATTTTTGCCAATTGTGATTTGACAGAAGCATCAATGATTTTTCCACGTGAATTTACGATAAAACCACCGACAATCTTTTCATCTACTGTGTTCACGATTGTTACTTCGTTCAAATCAAATTTCGATTTAGCGAGAGCAACAAATTTTTCGATTTGTGTTTCAGTTAACTTGACACTTGAAACGACCTCTACATCTGCAATCTTAAACATGTCATCTGCTGTGTTTTTGATTTCAACAAGAATGTCTGACAAGTCTGCCAAACGTCCGTTTGCACGCACAGTATCAAGGAAATTTTTCATCAAGTCTGAGGCATTTTCCTTAATCATGTCAATGACTTGCGATTTTGCAGAGGCAGAATAAACCTCTGCCCCAAAGAATGAAGCCAGGTTCTCTTCTTTAAAAAGCTGCGTCAGTTCGTTTACCTCAGGTAGAATGACTTCTAGCTGAGACCGTTCTTCCGCAACTTCAAGCAGGGCTTTACTGTATTTTTGAGCATTGACTGTTGTCATTTACAACCAACCTCCTATTCGCCAAGTTTAGCAATATAGCTGTCAATAAGTTCTGATTGTGCCTGCGCGTCCAAAGATTGTCCAATGAGCTTCTCAGCAATTTGCACAGAGATATCCGCAACATCTCCCTTAACCGAACTTAGGGCTTCTTTACGCTCTTGTTCAATATCTTCCTGAGCACGTTTCTTCACGTTTGCCGCTTCTTCATTGGCTAGAGCTAAGATGTTTGCCCGATTTTGTTTAGCTGTATCGTTAGCTGTTTGGATAATGTTTGCAGCTTCTTCTTTTGAACCCGCAAGCTCAGCTTCACGTTGCGCTAATAATGTTTCTGCTTCTTTTTTTGACAGTTCTGCAGTTGTGATATCGTTGCTGATCTTATTTGCACGTTCTTCAAAGATTCCAGTAATAGCCCCCCATGCAAATTTCCGAATCAAGAGCAGCAAGATAATAAAGGCACCACTGACAACGATAATATTCCCCAGAACTGTGTTCGGAGCAGTTTCTAATAATGTAGTAAGCATTTCTACTCCTTTCCTAGTGTTCTGCTAAAATTTTGTGACTGATATAAAGATTTGTCAAAAGAACAAATACATAAGCCTGAAGGGCTGAAATAAAGATTGAGAATGCTATCCAAGCCATCTCCAAAATCCAAACAACAGGAAGAAGGAACCATCCCGAATGAATCATCTCAGCAATTATTCCTAAAAGGACTTCACCTGCAAAAATATTACCGTAAAGACGAAGCCCCAGAGACAAAGCATTTGTAAATTCTTCCATAATTGTCATCGGAAGCATGACTTTCGGTTCTTTCCAAAAGGAATTTTTAATATAACCTTTAAAGCCAAACTGTTTTACACCAAGAGTATTGGCAAGTACAACGATTAAAATCGCTAAGGTCAAGTCAACTGTTGAGTTGGCTGTTGGGGAGCGCCACAAACTAACATCTCCTGGTGCAGTGATTTTAGTCACCAGCCCAATAATATTTGAAATCAGAAGGAAAGAAAAGAGCGTAAAACTCATGAGGGCATATTTTGGAGACTCTTTGGCACCTAGATTTTCACGTCCGATGCCGTTAATAAAGTCAACCACCCATTCAAGGACGTTTTGCTTACCTGTAGGCTTAAGTTGCATGTTGCGACTTGCCCAATAAATCAAACCAAAGACAATTAAAACGGTCAAAGCTGTCATGTAGAGAATGACACCGTCAAAAGTCACTGGTCCAACATTAAATGTCCATGTCGATTCCATAACTCGTCTTCCTTTCTAAATAATTGTTGAATAAATAAGTTAAATCAACGTTTTTTAGAACAAGAAAGCCATAGCCAAAGCAATAAAGAACGTACCTTCAGCAAAGGCGACACCAAGGAACATGCTTCCACGAAGCTTACCTTCCATTTCCGGTTGACGTGCAACAGCGTTAATAAATGCTGATACAATCAATCCATCACCGATAGCGGCACCAAGTGCACTAATACCAATAGCTACTGCCTTAAGAGCTTCAATTGAGATTGTTGTCATTTAATGACCTCTTTCTATATGCGATTTTTCGCAAATTTTTATTACTATGAAATTATAGTCCTATTCAATCCGTTTGTCAAAACTTAACCTAAGATTATCATACATTTCATCTGCAATTGTTCGGTCTTTTTTGAGCAAACGTTTTCTTTATGAACAGTTTTAGTTTTTTAGGAACTTTCTCTTATTATTCATTATTTTTATAAGTTTAACTTCTTTTAACTTAGGCGTTCCTCTTGCTTATATTCAATGGGCAACCATTTAAGAACTTCTTCAATCTGCTTGCTCCAATAATACCATTCATGCGTTCCAGGAGATTTCTTATAGATTAAGTCAAATCCGTTATCTTCAAGTACAGCTGCTGCACGATCATTTCCTGCTACAAGATAATCTTGTTCTCCGCACCAACTGTAGAGTTTAGGTTGCGGTCCTACATGATGCTCTGCCAGATAGAGAATACTGTTCTCACTCTCATTGAACTGGTCAAGATTTCCAAATAACCCTGTCCAATAAGGCTGATTTTCAGCACTTTGTTCTTTCAAGTCTGACAGGTCCAAGGCCCCTGATAAACTGGCCGCATAACTGAAATTATTTGTTGCCAAAGCCAGCTTGAAGGCGCCATATCCTCCCATAGATAAGCCTGCAATAAAGTTTTTCTCTCTTTTGGTGCTTAGATTAGGAAAGAAATTATGAAGAACTTGTGGTAATTCCTTAGCAATCGCATCAAAATACTTCATGCCGTAGCTTGTGTTCGTATAGAAACCCAAATCAGTCGAGGGCATAACAAGTGCAAGCTGAGTATGTCGAATCAACCGGTCAATCCCTGTTCGTATCAACCATGAATCTTCGTTTCCTGACATTCCATGTAGGAGATACAGTACAGGGATGTCACTGTTCACTTCTTTTCCTGTCTTACTGGACTCTGGATAAATCACATTAAATTTACGATTCATTCCTAGTGTTTCAGAGTAATACTCAACATTTATAATAGCCATTTTTCCTCCTATCCTATTTACTTTTATCTACCCAAGTAAACGTTTCCTACTATTATAACATAAGAAATATTACATATCTCTATAATCTTATGTCTATTCAATCAAAAAAAGAGTTCTTGTCATACAATTTGACATACTCTTTTTTACAGAAATTATTTAACCGTTTGAATGACCCAGCCCTTCTTTTTATAAATAAATCGTGTTGCACCTTGTTGATCAGTCCGATAAATTTTTATATTTTCCGCAGACAGGTTCTTTAAGGTTTCCTGACTAGGATGCTTGTAGCGATTGTTTTTTCCCACAGAGATAAGAGCAATCTTCGGCTTAAGATTTTTCAAAAACTCTACTTTTGAAGAACTCTTACTCCCATGATGACCGACCTTCAAAACATCCGTCTGCAGGTTGGGGTAACGTTTCTGCAAGTCCCTTTCCCCTTCTTCCTCCAAATCCCCCGTAAACAAAAATTTTTTTCCATAAAATTCACCAAAGGTTACGAGAGAGTTATCGTTGTTACTCCTTCCTTCAAGACCTGTGGCTAAAAAGTGAAGATGACCATCAAATATTGGCAGTTTATCCCCTTCTCTTGCAAAATGGACCTTACTTTTTAACTTGGACAACTTTTTGGCAAAACTTTTTTTCTTCAAGGCTGTTTCAGAGATGTAAATATGCTTTATCTTCATCTTCTGCGACAATATTTCCAAATCCCCCATATGATCTTCATCTGGATGAGTCAAGATTAGAGTTTCAACAGTCCCAATTCCCTGTGATTTAAGGTAGGGGATAAGTGTCTTCTCCGCGTTACTTTTATAGGAGACGCTTTTCCAACTTTCATCTGAGCCTAAGTTGAGTTTTCCCCCAGTATCAATGAGAATATTTCGCCGGTTCCATTTATCTTGCAAGAGAATGCTATCTCCTTGACCCACATCCACCATCGTGATGCTTGCCTGTCGTGGATTTTTAACGAGGAAAAACAATAGAAAAAGTACAGAAAATAATACTAGATTCCAAGTTTTTTTCTTGTAAAAATCAATAAAAAGACCGCTAAATCCAAAAAGTAAAAGTAAAAATAAAACGTCCGGCTTCCCTAATACCAAAGGATACTGGAACAAAGACTCCACAACTTTTATTATACTTTCCAAAAATATAAAAAAGTCATTGAAAAAAATCAAATTGATGCCCAGCAATGAAAGGAGGAAAAGGAGAAGTAAACCCGGCAAGAGTAAAAAGTCAAAGATTAAACTGAAAAATAAGGTCAGTAAGATAGATAAAGGCTGGAAACTGTGAAAATGAAAAATTAAAAGTGGAAGTACACCAACAGCTAATACCGTAGAATCAAGCAAGGTTTTTTTGATTCCTTTAACATGGTTGAACTTCCCAGAGAAAATGACCAGTAAAAAGGAGTAAATCATGGTTAGCTGTCCTCCTGCTGTCATTAAAAAATTGGGCTTAAACAAAAGCAAAAGAATAAAAGTCAAGGAAAATTTATCAACCGTTCTTTTCATGGGAAGATTTTTTTGGAGCAGAGCACGTAAAATCGACACAGATAAACCTGTAATAAAAGCATAAAAAATTGAAAAGGGGACTTGGATAAAAAATACAATAGATTGTGACAAGCCCAGTCTTAGCAAAATTTTTCGGAGCAGTTCAATGAAGAAATTTACCTGCATACCCGAAAGCGCAAAAAGATGGATAATACCAAGACTTGTATAAATGTCATTCATTTCTTCAAAATCTTTATCCAGCCAGCCAAAAAGTAAACCTGTCATATAAGAGGACATGGGTTTTGGAAAATGTTCCTGCGTCCAAAGAATAGCTTGCCTGCGTAAAAGGCGCATGTCAAAACCGTTCAAGCGCTCAATCCCCTGAATTTTTTCTAGCTGTACCAGACGATAAATTCCTTGACTTTTTAAATACTTTTTGTAGTCAAACCCCGAAAAATTACGCTGCTCCTCAGGTTCTTCTAGCTGCCCTTCAAAGTAAATAAGGACGTTTACATCTAGCTTTTTAAAATATTCTTGTTCCTTTTGACTTTTAAAAGCATAAAAAACTTGATAATCTTGTCCACTTGTTTCTCCTCTAAAACTTAATCGACTCCCATTGACTTCAATTGTATCAATATAGGGTTTAATCTTAGAAATTTTGTCTGGCTGTCTACTTTCTTTTATTCTTTCCGTTTCTTTAACCCAGAAGAAAAACAAGGCAAAACCCAACAAGATCAAGAGTAAGCCATAATAACCTCTATAAAAAGAAAGAACCGTACTCGCCAAAGTCAGAATGCACAGTGGCCAGGGAAAGCTGAAAATAAGAAAGTAAAATAAAACCAAAAGATAAATCAAATAAATAAGAGAAAAATTTTGCTTCATATGCTACCTGCAGTCTTCCCCTAATCTACAACTATTGAGTCTCTTAACTTTTCTAAAGTTTTGGGACCGAAGCCGCTCACTTTTCCCAAGTCCTCCACACTCTTGAAGTTTCCATTTTCAGAGCGATAGTCGATAATATCTTGTGCTTTTTTAGCGCCCACGCCACTAAGTTGCTGCAGTTCCGCCAAATCAGCTGTATTAAGGTTTATTTTTGATTTTTCCTCTTTCTCGCTTTCAGCTGTTCCTCCAGTCTCTCCTTCCAACAGTTTTCTTGTATCCACCTCTCCATGTGCAGGAACATAGACCTCTGCTTCATCTTGCAGCTTTTTCGCAAGATTTATAGCCTTTCTTTCTGCTTCTTCAGTGAAGCCCCCAGCACGTGCAATTGCATCAGATACACGCTGTTTGGCTGAAAGCTTGTAGACACCAGGCTTTCGCACGGCTCCTTTGACATCAACAAAAATATCCTCCTCAACACTTTTTCCCTCCTTAACTTCTTTTTCCGGTTCTGATTTTTTGCTATCTACAGCAGACCATTCAAGATTGTCTGACTTCTTAGTGCTGCTTTTTTCCTGCTTACCCAGATAAAGAGCACCTAGAACGACTACAATTGTAAGACTTCCGATAATTATTTTTAAATTATCTCTGATGTATTCTGATATTTTTTCCATATCTTATAATACGAAAAAACATGCAGCGCCTCACTACATGTTTTTATTTTAAGTTCCAAGGCTAACAATGATTAAACCTATCACCACTAAGACTGCAAGAAAACCTGCATTTACCAAAGCAAAATATTTTATAAATCCTGCTGTTTCTCCCCTTGCTTGTATGCGGATAATCTTGTAAGCAATCAAAGTTGCCATTGAGGCCACAAGCGTTCCAATGCCTCCAATGTCAGCACCGATAACAACTGAAATAGCATGAGGTGTAAAAGGTGAAATAAGAATCGGAGCTGCAATATTAGAGATAATTTGACTCATAAAAACCGTACCCAAAAAGGACATTTGTGGACCAACAAAGGCATTGCGAATAAAGTCAGTTAAAGTTTGGATATGAGCAATATTTCCCACAATTAAGAAGAAGAAAACAAAGGTAAAGAGCAGATGGTAATCTACCCCTTTAAAGAGAGCTGGACGGTAAAAAAGAACAATAACAGTCACGACAGCTACAGCTAAATAAAAGTTCACATAACCAAAGACTGCCGCTGCCATCAAGACCATCAAGGCAATAAAGACTGAAATTTCCAGTCGCTTAAACGTGTTAACCCTGGTCTCAATGACCAAAGGCTCATTATCAATAAATTGACAGGCCAAATTGAGAAGAAGCAAACCAGCAAGCCAAAGTAGGCCCGTCCCCTTGAAAAATTCTAAATTTGTCAAGGCCTGTCCCAAATGATGATCTGGATTTTGATAGAAAGAATACAGATAAAGATTATGAGGATTTCCTTGCGGAAGAAGACTTGACCCTGTGTGACAGGCCGGAACAATCATAGCTGCACCGATATAAACAGATTTACGATTCTTGATTTCTCGTGTAATGGTTAAATAAAGAGGTAAAATAGTCAAAATCGTTAAATCGTTAGTAAAAAATAAAGCAAAAAAGAAGGCCAGCATTGTGGTAAATCGTACAAGCTGACGCGTTGTTTTACTTCTCTTGACTAAGCTTTGGCCGATGTAGGATAAAATACCTGTAGAGCGAAAACCAGCAATAACCAACATGAGACCAAAAACAGTGACGATAACTTTATCGTCAAAAAATTCAGTCTGGACGCCACCCATGCTTACTGAAATCACCGCAATTATAAAGGATACGAGAAAAACCTTATCAACAATAAAAAAATGGGTCAACTTTTTGAAAGTACTACTTGGCTTTCCTGTGATTTGCTGTTCCATATTTTCTCCTAAAAAAACTGATTAATTACACTCCTACAATTATACAACTTTTTTCCATGAATTTACGAAAAAGATTATAAAAAATCGTATTTTTTTAGAAGAAGTAAGAGAACAGACACAACCAAGCCCAAAAATAGATAAAATTGACCTTTTTAAGCAAGTGATGATTCATAACTTGCTGCGCTCCTTGCGTATCATCACTCTGATTTGCTAAAACAAAAAGTACTTTTTACAGTACTCTTGTTGTCCAAGATTCACAATTCCAAGTTTCAGTAGCCACATCTTGGTAAAACTCTGGTTCATGGGAAATCAAAAGAATTGTTCCCTTGTATTCTTGCAAGGCACGCTTGAGTTCGTCCTTGGCATCCACATCCAAATGGTTAGTTGGTTCATCAAGGACAAGAACATTGCTTTCAGCATTCATTAATTTGCACAAACGCACTTTGGCCTTTTCGCCACCACTTAAAACAGCAACTTTACTTTCGATGTGTTTTTTGGTTAAGCCACAACGCGCAAGTGCTGCACGAACTTCTGCTTGGTTCATTGCCGGAAAAGTGTCCCAAATCTCTTCCAAACATGTTTTTCCATTATCGCTTTTGACTTCTTGCTCAAAGTAGCCAATCTCTAACTTTTCACCACGTTGAACTTCACCACTAAGCGCTTTTATTTCGCCTAGGATACTGCGCAAGAGTGTTGTTTTACCAATCCCATTTGCCCCTGTAAAAACAATTTTCTGTCCACGTTCAGCTCGCAAGTTAAGCGGACGAGATAAAGGTTCAGTATAACCAATAACTAAATCCTTCGCCTCAAAAATAAGTTTACTTGAAGTTGGACCTTTTTTAAAGTCAAATTGCGGTTTTGGTCGTTCGGCCCTTAGTTCAATCATGTCCATTTTATCTAACTTTTTCTGACGGGACATGGCCATATTTCGTGTAGCTACACGTGCTTTATTTCGCGCCACAAAATCTTTAAGATCTGCTATTTCTGCCTGTTGACGTTTATATGCAGCTAACTCTTGTTTTTTCTTCATTTCATAGACAGATTGAAAATCTTCGTAATTACCAACATAACGGTCTAAGGAGCCATTTTCCATATGATAAATGATGTTAATGACAGAGCTCAGGAAAGGGATGTCATGCGAAATCAAGATAAAGGCATTTTCATAGTCCAGAAGATACTGTTTAAGCCATGCAATATGTTCTTCATCCAAATAGTTTGTGGGCTCATCCAGCATCAGAATTTCGGGTTTTGTCAGCAAGAGTTTTGCCAAAAGAACCTTGGTGCGTTGGCCACCAGAAAGATCTTCAACATCACTCTCAAAACCAATCTCGTGAAGACCAAGTCCGCGCCCGACTTCTTCCACTTTAGAGTTAATTTGATAAAAGTCACTTTGCTCCAGAATATCTTGCAGTTCGCCGACTTCTTCCAAAAGTTGATCCATCTCTTCTGGGGGCACATCTCCCATCTTCAGATAAAGCTCATTAATTTCCGCTTCAATATCAAAAAGGTACTGAAAGGCACTTGAGAGAACATCACGAATCGTTTGTCCTTTTTGTAAGACTGCATGTTGATCCAAGTAACCCACGCGAACTTTTTTAGACCACTCCACTTTTCCTTCATCAGGTTGTAAAGCACCTGTGATGATATTCATAAAGGTGGATTTTCCTTCACCATTCGCGCCGACCAGTCCAACGTGTTCGCCTTTAAGGAGGCGAAAAGACACATTCTCAAAAATCACGCGCTCGCCAAAGCCGTGGGATAAATTTTTTACATTGATAATACTCATATTACTGCTCTTTCTTTTACATACTGTTTAATAGTTTAACACAAAAAGTTAAAAGTAGGAAGTTGTGTTATTTGTTCAGGAAATCTGATACATATCTGAGTTTCTGGTTAGAATAGCACCTTGCAATTTGAAAAAGTATAAAATAAATATGCCCCTCATAAAATACGAAGGACATATTTACACTTACAATATTTTTTCATCGGAAAAGCTGCGCCTTATTTATTACCCGATACGAGTGAAGATTTTCTTACGAAAATCCCCGTTTGCTGATTCAATCGGGAAAAAGCTTTGCTTTTTCTTTACCCGATTGAACCCTCCATACTATAAGAAATCAATCTGTTGAGTTCTACTGCATACTCCATTGGAAGCTCTTTTGTGAATGGTTCAATGAAGCCCATCACGATCATATCAGTGGCTTCTTTTTCTGTTAAACCACGGCTCATCAAATAGTACAACTGTTCTTCTGAGATTTTAGATACTTTAGCTTCGTGTTCCAAGGCAACTTGTGAGTTGTGAATCTCATTAAATGGAATTGTATCTGATTTTGAAATATCATCCATAATAATCGTGTCACATTCAATATGTGATTTAGAATGTGTGGAGTTTTTGTTGAAGGTTACTTGTCCACGATAGTTTACGGCTCCACCAGATTTAGAGATGGATTTAGAAATAATCGATGAGCTTGTATTTGGTGCATTATGAATCATTTTGGCACCTGTATCTTGCTCTTGATTTGCGTTAGCAAAGGCGATCGAAAGCATTGTACCACGTGCGCCAGGACCGTCTAAATAGACAGCTGGATACTTCATAGAGACACGTGAACCTAAGTTACCATCAATCCATTCCACGGTCGCATTTGCCTCTGCTTTGGCACGTTTTGTTACCAAGTTATAGACATTATCTGACCAGTTTTGAATGGTTGAATAACGCATGTATCCACCTTCTTCACAGAAGATTTCAACAACAGCAGCGTGCAAGCTGGCTGATGAATATGTTGGTGCAGTACAGCCTTCCACATATTGGATAGAAGCTCCTTCATCAACAATGATTAAAGTACGTTCAAACTGGCCTGATTTTTCGTTATTAATGCGGAAATAGGCTTGGATAGGAATTTCACATTTTACCCCTTTAGGCACATAAACGAAACTTCCTCCAGACCAAACTGCCGAATTCAAGGCAGCTAATTTATTATCAGTTGGAGGGACAAGTTTTGCAAAGTATTTTTTGAAAAGATCTGGATATTCCTTCAGAGCAGAATCGGTATCGGTGAAGATGATACCAAGCTTTTCAAATTCTTCCTTCATGTTGTGGTAAACAACTTCTGACTCATATTGTGCCGAAGCTCCTGCCAAATAAGCACGCTCTGCTTCTGGGATACCGATTCTTTCAAAGGTTTCCTTAATTTCATCAGGGACTTCTTCCCAAGTACGTGCAGGTTTATCGGTGGGTTTTTGGTAATACACTACATCATCAAAATCAATGTCTGACAAATCAGGTCCCCATTCTGGGAGATCTAATTTTTTGAAGGCTTCGAAGGACTTGAGGCGGAAATCCAGCATCCATTCTGGTTCTTCTTTTGCGGCCGACATTGTACGAATAACCTCTTCTGTCAGACCTGTTCCTGTAGACATGACTAATTCAGCATTATCATGAAAACCAAATTTATATTCTTCTAATACTGGAACTTCTTCTGTCATTATTTTCCTCTCTTTATTTGCATTCTAGTGAGATTCAGATACGGTAGCACTACCATCTGTCTCAATCGCTTTTTTCAGGGCATTCCACGCCAGGGTTGAACATTTTACCCGTTGCGGAAATTTAGAAACTCCTGCAAGGAATTGAGCATCTCCAAGGCACTCTTGCTCAGGATCTTCGTGACCTGTCACCATTTCTGAAAAAATCCGTGCCAATTCCAAAGCTTCTGCTTTTGTCTTGCCAATCACAGCTTCCGTCATCATTGAAGCAGATGCTGTTGAAATTGTACAACCATGCCCACTAAAAGCGATATCGCTAATCTTATCTTCTGTAAACGCAACAGTCAAGCGAATGACATCGCCACAGGTTGGATTGTTCAAATCAACAACACAAGCCTGCTGGAGTTCACCTGCATGGCGCGGAGCAGAAGAGTGATCAAGAATTACTGCACGGTATAAATTATCTAATTTTGAAAGTGCCATTCTTTTTCTCCGTTTTCTTAATACTATAAGCCGAAAAACTCTTTTGTCTTCAAAAGAGCATCCACAAGTTTATCACAGTCTACCTTCGTATTATAAATATAAAAACTTGCGCGTGCTGTTGACGATTGACCAAGGTAATTCAACAAAGGCTGTGCGCAATGATGACCAGCGCGTACAGCAACACCTTCCATATCCAAAGCTGTGGCTAAATCGTGAGGATGGAGGCCTTGAATATTAAAAGCAATCACACCACTTCGCTCTTCCACTGCTTCCGGGCCATAAATTTCTAAACCGTCAATCGCTTTTAGTTTAGGCATCACATAGGCCACAAGCTCTTGCTCATAGCGATGAATATTGTCCATTCCTATTGCTTCAAGGTAATCAATGGCTGCTCCGAGCGCGATAGCACCTGCAATATTTGGTGTACCTGCCTCAAATTTCCACGGCAACTCGGTCCATGTCGAGTGACTTTCATAAACAAAGTCAATCATTTCCCCACCAAACTCGATAGGGTTCATTTGATCAAGTAAAGTCTCTTTTCCATAGAGAACACCAATTCCTGTTGGACCACACATTTTATGACCCGAAAAAGCAAAGAAATCCACATCCAAGTCTTGGACATCAATTTTCATATGCGGGACAGATTGTGCACCGTCAACAACAAAATAAGCACCGTAGTGATGAACCAACTCAGCAATTTCCTTAATCGGAGTAATCGATCCTAAAACATTTGAGGCATGGGTTAAACTTACAAACTTTGTTTTGGCAGTCAGTTTTTCCTTTAAGTCATCAATGTCCAAAGCACCATCTTTCAGATAAACAATCTTCAAAAGAGCCCCTGTTTTTTCAGCGACTTGTTGCCAAGGGACAAAGTTTGAATGGTGCTCCGCAACAGAAATAATAATCTCATCACCTGCTGTTAAAACTTGCTCTGCAAACTTTGTAACCCAATTTAAGCCCGTTGTCGTCCCACGTGTAAACAATACTTCCTTCGTAGATGCAGCATGAATAAACTTTCGCACCTTTTCACGGGCTGCCTCATAATCTGCCGTTGCACGCTCTGCTAGAGTATGAACCCCACGATGGACATTGGCATTATCATGTTCATAATATTTTGTCAAAATATCCAATACCTGCTGTGGCTTTTGGGTGGTGGCTGCATTGTCCAAGTAGACTAATGGTTCATCATTAACTTTTTGATTAAGAATTTTAAAGTCTTTTTTTAAGTCAATCATTAGATTGCCAACTTTCTCTCGATAATTGAGATAAATTCATCACGAACAGCTTTAATCGGAATCTCAGTCACAACTGCACCGAGGAAACCTCGAATAACAAGACGTTTGGCTGTTGTTTCATCTAAGCCTCGACTCATAAGATAGTACATATCCTCAGGATCGACCTGACCGATAGAAGCTGCGTGACCTGCAGTTACGTCATTTTCCTCAATCAGCAAAATAGGATTTGCATCACTGCGGGCACGGTCTGAAAGCATTAATACTCGGCTTTCTTGTTGCGCATCTGCCCCTTTAGCGCCACGCATGATTTGACCTATTCCATTAAAAGTCAATGTACCTCGATCAAGAATAACGCCATGTTGCAAGATATGTCCTACTGAGTTACGGCCAAAGTTTGTCACACGAGTATCAATCCCTTGGATTTGTTTCCCCATAGATAATCCAACAACTTTGATTTGTGAATGACTGCCATCACCTTTAAGATCACTGTCAAAATCACAAACAACATTGCCATCATTCATTGTTCCGATAGACCAATCAATTGTAGCATTATTTGCTAAATGACCACGGCGGCTAATATAGGCTGTCACATGTTCCCCTAAACGATCGATAGCGGCAAACTTCACTTGCGCGCCTTCAAGGGCAATGACTTCGATAGAAATATTTCCTGTAACCTTAACATTCCCGTCACCGATACTTTCCAAGCGTTCCAAATAATCAAGCTTACTGTTACGGCCAGCAATAATTAAGATGTGTTTATTGAAAGGCAAATCGGACTCAGAATCTTGATAGAACTTTGCTTCTACAGGGACATCAATTTCGACATTGTCCGGAATATATAAGACCGCACCGGAATTAAAACTAGCAACATTACTTGCTGCTAAACGATTTTCTTTATAACTCACAGCCTTGCCGAAATAAGTTTCGACTATCTCAGGAATTTCTTCCATTGCTGAGGCAAAATCAGTGAAAACAACACCTTTTTCAGCCAAATCTGGACGCATTTGTTCCATAACATTTTGACTTCCCACTTGTACCAAAAGTGGGTGGTTAGGCAATTCTGTAAAGCTTGGTACATTTCCACTTGGCTCAGAATCCCCTATCTCTGTATTATCCAAGCCCCAACGATTGAATTTCACACGCTCAATATTTGGCAGTTCCAGCTCTGCCATAGCTTCAAAGGCTGTTTGACGTAAATCTGACAACCAATTTGGTTCAGCATGCATGAGCGAGAAATCTTTTATTTTTTCATTCATTTAATTGTATCTCCATGATAATGTTTGGTAGTTTAAAATTTTCTGACTTTTAACCACCGTACACAACATCAACTTATGCTTCTTCCTCGTACTCAATCCCTAATTCTTCAGAGATCTTAGCATAGCCTTCTTTTTCAAGACGTTTCGCAAGTTCGGCTCCACCTGTCATAACGACACGGCCTTCCATCATGATATGAACAACATCGGGTGTAATATAGTCGAGCAGACGTTGGTAGTGCGTAATGATAAGCGCACCAAAACTTTCACCACGCATGGCGTTTACACCTTTGGAGACTACTTTAAGGGCATCAATATCAAGCCCAGAGTCAATTTCATCCAAAATAGCAAAAGTTGGTTCTAACATCAAGAGTTGGAGGATTTCATTACGTTTTTTCTCCCCACCAGAGAAACCTTCATTGAGGTAACGCTCTGCCATCTCTTCTTTCATGTTGAGCAATTCCATGTTTTTGTCCAACTTTTTAATGAAATCCATAACAGAAATTTTGTCATCTTCTGCGCGTTGTGCATTGATGGCTGCACGCATAAATTCCGCGTTCGTAATTCCTGGGATTTCTGATGGGTATTGCATTGCAAGGAATAACCCAAGACGCGCACGTTCATCAACTTCTAATTCAAGGATATTTTCACCGTCTAAGAGAATTTCTCCTTCAGTAACTGTATAAGCCGGATTTCCCATGATTGCTGCGGATAAGGTTGATTTACCTGTACCGTTTGGGCCCATGATTGCATGTACTTCATTGGTATTAATTGTAAGATTTACACCTTTAAGGATTTCTTTGTCTTCAATACTTACATGAAGATTTTTAATTTCTAAAGTTGCCATTCTAACTCCTTCAATTCATAAGTAAAATATCTTTTACACTTCATCCTTCATTATATCAAAAAAGGAGTAAATCTGCTTTTCATCCGAATTATCATTGATAAAATTCAAACATATTTTTGAATGCATTTTTTTAAGATAATCAAGAATAATGTATAGCGCTTATTACGCATCATTATCAGCTTTAAGAGCGAAAAAGATAGCTATAACAAACATAACTAAAAACGATACTTTTTTGATTATTGACTAATAAGACGCTTA
>NZ_WIVG01000030.1 GCF_016758115.1 Lactococcus garvieae | reverse complement strand
AAAAAAAAAGGTCAAATGAAATGAGTGTTTGATGAGAAAAATGGAATTCAGTCATAACAAAAGCTCCTAGCTAAGCAGGAGCAAATTCTTATTTTAAAAGCCTTAGCACATTAAGTATGGCCAAGATGGTCACACCTACGTCAGCAATCACGGCTTCCCACATGGTCGCAATACCAAAAACAGCAAGAAGGAGGAAAACGGCTTTCACACCTAGGGCTAACACAATATTTTGCACGACTAGACGCTTTGTCTTCTTGGCAATTCTTATAGATTGGGCGATGCTTGAAGGTTTATCCGTCATCAATACGATATCCGCTGTTTCGATGGCTGCATCTGAGCCTAACCCGCCCATGGCAAAACCTACATCAGCCCGTGCGATAACTGGTGCATCATTGATTCCATCTCCAACAAAGGCAGTTAGACCTTCTTCTTTTTGCAGAAGGTTTTCCAGAATAGAAACCTTATCTTCTGGGAGGAGGTTGGCATGATAGTCACTTATATTCAGCTTTTCTGCAACCTCTGCTGCTACTTTTTGACTGTCTCCTGTGAGCATGGTTTGAGAGACATGAAGCTTGTTCAACTCAACAATTGCTTCTTGAGCATCCTCTTTGAGCACATCAGCGACAAGGATAAGACCTTGATACTGTCCATTTTTCGCTACATAGAGCAACGAACCTATCGCATCACTCTCTTGGAAAGCAATAGCATAGCGCTGCATAAGCTTCGCATTTCCTACCAGAATTTCATCGCCATTATAAAACGTGCGTGTGCCGTGTCCAGAAATCTCCTCTGTTGCTGTAATCACAGCCTCCTCTAAGTTTTGATTTTCTTTTAGAGCCAGCCCCAGAGGATGAGTGGAGTTTAACTCGCCAATAGCCGCCAGTTGTAAGAGTTCTTCTTTCGAAACACCTTTTTCAGGAAAGACCTGAGTGACTTTAAAGTTTCCTTGGGTAAGCGTTCCCGTTTTATCAAAGAGAACTCGCTTGACCTTTGTCAGTGCTTCAAGATGGTTCCCTCCCTTAACCAAGATACCCTTTTTCGATGCTGCCCCAATCCCCGCAAAGAAGCCTAGAGGAATAGAAACCACAAGCGCACAAGGGCAGGAGATGATGAGGAAAGTAAAAGCTCGTTTCAACCAGACAGACCAATCTTGCTGGAAGAAAAGTGGAGGCAGGAGAGCTATTATGAGAGCTGCAACCACAACGATAGGAGTATAGTAACGGGCAAACTTCGAAATAAACTGCTCTGTGGGCGCTTTGTTTTCCTGAGCATTTTCGACCAGATTGAGGATTTTAGAGACTGAGGACTGGCCAAAAGTTTTTGCAACTTCCACTTCGAGAAGGCCATTAATATTGAGAAAGCCTGAGAGAACTTCATCGCCTTTTTTCACTTCTCGTGGCAAAGATTCTCCTGTCAACGCAGCTGTATTGACACTTGACTGTCCCGATAATATCTTGCCATCAAGAGGCACTTTTTCACCAGCTTTCACTTGAATTATTTCACCGACAGCAACTGCTTCTGGAGAAACACTGACGAGTTTTCCCTGTCTTTTGACAGTTGCAACTTCTGGTCGTAGATCCATCAAGGACACGATTGACTTTTTACTCTTTCCAACGGCTCTGTCTTGGAAATACTCCCCCACTTGGTAAAAAAGCATCACAGCGATCGCTTCCGCATATTCCCCTAAGGCAAATGCTCCGGCAGTCGCAATACTCATCAGGAAGAATTCGTTAAAAATATCAGCCTTAAGCAATTTTTCTATCGCCTTAAGTAGAACGCTGTGTCCAATCAAAAGATAGGTCAGGATAAACAGCGGAAACTTAAAATGTGGAGGAAAATCTAAAAAGCTCAAAACTGCTAATAATAGAGCTGAAAAAATGATAATCAACAGTTCATGACTATTCTTTTCATTTTCCTCTAAATCTGACTTTAATTTTAGGCTGTTGTTACAACAGGCTGGCTCTGAATCATCTGAGGACTCTAGCAGCTCTGTGCCAGCTGAACACTCACCAGACTCGGTTCTCACAGATTTAGCTTGATGACAAAGGCAATTGCAAGCCTCTTTGACACAATGTGCTGCATGATGATGTGTATTTTTTCGAGTAGTTTTAAACATATGAAACTCCTTTTAATTTATATATGTATCACAATGTATGTCTTCCGTTGGTAACCAGTGCATTGACTCTACTGGGGCATCAATGACTTCCAGTAAATGGTTGAGCTCTGATGTCGTCAAAGAGTAATAGATATACTTTCCCTCCTTACGACTTGTGATTAAACCACAGTCCCTTAAACAAGACAGGTGTTGTGAAAGATTGGACTGTCCAGCTTTTGTTTCATCTAAGAGTTCTGTTACGGTCATTTCCTTGTCACGCAAGGCCTCCAGAACCATAAGCCTTGTTCTGTTTGATAAACCGTGTATCAGTTTTTGACGTTTTTCTGTTAAATTCATAGGCCTTTTTCTTCATATTAGTTTATACTAATATGATAACAAAGTTATACATATTAGTCAATACTGAATTGTTATAAAGATAGAAATGTAGAGTTTCTATCCTTCTAAATTTTAATATGAAATAAATCAATGGACTAATTATGAGTTACTTTTCCAAATAAAAAAAATGAACCTAAAGTCCATTTTAAACATTCATTTTTCTGTTACTGCCTTCACTTGAAATTGAATAAAGTCTTTCAGCAATTGCTCAGGCAGGTCTTTCTTATAGTCAAAACGAACAGTAATCATCTGACCTCCGCCGCCAGTAGAGGGCGCATAATCTTTGAAAGTATCGAAAATAATTTCCTGCTGGGCAGAATCGCCACCCTTGTCCTGAAAAATATATAAGGAGACGAATTTCTTAGTTGATTTGATTGATAAGAAATTTTTCCCCGTAGCTTTGAGCTTGAAAGTCGGCATGGACCAGGCGATAACCTCCTCAACCTGAGCATTCTCCATAA
Organism: Lactococcus garvieae; assembly: GCF_016758115.1. GTDB lineage: Bacteria > Bacillota > Bacilli > Lactobacillales > Streptococcaceae > Lactococcus > Lactococcus muris. Next base: position 25,829 of record NZ_WIVG01000030.1, on the reverse strand, counting down.
TCAACTTTCTCAGAGCTAAAACATGTGGGTCTTGGCTAGAGTCCAAGGTAGCATAGTAATCTTCTACTGTCATTATCGTCTCCTTATATAAGCTATTTTTATAGCATTGAATTATGGAAAGTCATTTACAAACCTAAACGTTCAAAGATTACGTCAACACGTGACAAGTGATAATTATAATCAAAGGCAGCATCAATATCTTCCTCTGTAAGTTTTTCACGAATCTTTTCATTATTTTCTACAAGCGGACGGAACATGAGCTGCTCATCCCATGATTTCGCAGTCAATGGTTGCACCAAATCATAAGCTTCTTCACGTGTCATCCCTTTTTCAATCAGCATCAGCATCACATGTTGGCTGTAAATCAAGCCAAAAGTCGCATCCATATTGCGTTTCATATTTTCTGGGAAAACAGTCAGATTTTTAACAATATTGCCGAAGCGGTTCAGCATATAGTTGATCAATTCTGTAGTGTCTGGTGCGATGATACGTTCTGCAGAACTGTGTGAAATATCACGTTCATGCCACAAAACAACATCTTCCATAGCTGTCACAACATGTCCCCGGATAACACGCGCCAAACCAGTCATATTTTCCGAACCGATAGGATTACGTTTGTGTGGCATTGCTGAGCTACCTTTTTGACCTTTGGCGAAGAATTCTTCTACTTCACGTTGTTCTGATTTTTGAAGGCCACGAATCTCTGTCGCCATACGTTCAATAGATGTCGCAATAAGTGCTAAAGTACTGAAATACTCGGCATGCAAATCTCGCGGCAGTACTTGTGTCGAAATCTCTTGTGGACGAATGCCGAGCTTTTCACAAACATATTCTTCGACAAAAGGAGGAATATTAGCAAAAGTCCCCACAGCACCTGAGATTTTCCCTGCTTCAACCCCTTTAGCAGCATGCTCAAAGCGCTCAATATTACGCTTCATTTCTGAGTACCACGTTGCTAATTTGAGGCCAAATGTTGTCGGCTCCGCATGCACACCGTGTGTGCGCCCCATACATACAGTGTACTTGTGCTCACGTGCTTTATCGGCGATGATTTCCAAAAAGTTGGCCAAATCACGGCGAATAATATCGTTGGCTTGCTTGTAAAGATAACCATAGGCAGTATCAACGACATCTGTCGATGTCAATCCATAATGAACCCATTTCCTTTCTTCACCAAGCGTTTCTGAAACAGCACGCGTAAAGGCTACCACATCATGGCGTGTCTCTTTTTCGATTTCTAAAATGCGTTCAACATCAAAACTCGCATTCTCACGGATTTTTTTCACATCTTCAGCTGGAATTTCGCCAAGTTCAGCCCAGGCTTCATCTGCGAGAATCTCGACTTCAAGCCATGCTCTATACTTGTTTTCATCCGACCAGATTGCCGCCATTTCTGGACGACTGTAACGATTGATAACCATAGTTCCTCCAAATTTCTAACTTACTATAAATTATACCATTTTGGACGAGTTTTTTCGGGAAATTCTTAAATATTCTTGTTTTATTGACTCAATATGTGGAAAAACCGAATATTACTCTTCTAAGGCATTGAGGATATCCAGCATTTGAGGCAATGCAATCTGTCCTGGGGCACTAACTGCTTCCTCCTCAAGCGGAGCAAAAGTCCACAAGGAACCCGTTAAGCCACCAGAGACACGTGTCAATTTACCCATCTCCCCCATGGCGATACTGATAAATTTTTGGCCAAATTCTACAGTAAAATCTCGTGTAATCTGTAAAAGGTCTAAAACATCACATTCCCGCTGTGCCATAATGGCAACTTTTACAAATGCTGTCCCTTCTTTGTGCATTTTCATTATTCTGCCTGTCAAATCTGTCGGAGACTCGGAAAAATTATGGTAAGAAAGTACAATTTTTTCTTTTAAATCAAGAAGTTGCGGCAAGGCTTTACGGTAAGAAAAATACTCAAGATCAATATAAGCAGGGTCAAATTTAGCTATTTCCTGCAAAAGTGCGACATAATCTTTTTTAGAAATGGACAACTTTCCTCCTTCATGTGCCGTACGCACAGTAAAAAGAAGCGGAAACTCCTTAAATTTGTCAAATATTAAGGGGGCAGCTTCTAGAATCACGGCTGTATCCCCCAAAAAATCAGCACGCCATTCAATAATATCGGCTTCACTGTATTTTTCTACATCCAAGGCCTGTACTTCTGCCATATTTGTCGGAAGAACAGGCACTACAATTTTCGTTTTCCTCATACTTTTAAGTTTAGCACATCTTGTTAGCCTTACCAAATGTAACCCTATTATACATGTCGATGCTTGATTTTGCGCCTTCTTTAAACTTATTAATTTGGGTAAATTTGTCCAAACATGGTCTTCCTCCAGCCCAAGGAATGACCGTCTGCACTTCAAGCCACTTTTTAAACTCAGTGAATTCGTCGCTTACAAGTCTGGCAAGACCCACCTGTTTTTCGCAATAAGAAAAGCACCCCTTTAAGAGTGCCATAATTATCCTTTAATGATGTTTGATGCTTGAGGTCCACGTTGACCTTGCTCAATATCAAAGGCAACTTTTTCGCCTTCTTCCAGTTTTCTGAAACCATCACTTTGGATTTGTGTAAAGTGTGCAAACACATCAGTACCATCCTCAGCAGTGATAAAACCAAAACCTTTAGAGTCGTTAAACCATTTTACAGTTCCTTTTGTCATAGTATACATTTCCTTTCGTCAAATTTGTAAATCATTGTGTGAAAGAAAACATATAAAATATATAACTTAGACTAATTTACTTCTCTATGGTATCATGCTTTCGTGTGAAAGTCAAATAACTTTTCATTTACGCTTTGCAATTTAGTGCTTTTTCGCCTAATATCGCTTCGTTTTTCCGGATATCAAGAAGATAAGAAGTTTGATGAAGCTCTGAGTTTCCCTTTTTTTGCTTCATCATATCATGTTCAATCACAGGAGTTGACAAGGAAGCTAATAAAAAACCGCTATAGAAAAATCGTTCAAGGCAACAATCTCTCGTATCCTTTTGAACGATTTCGTCTATTGTTCTATCTTTTTTATTCTTTACTTTGTAGAACCACGGTTAATGATTTGGTGAGCGAGAATCAATTGATTTTCCTCAATTTCTTCTTTATGCATTAATTTTGTCAACAAACGCATAGAAACTGCACCGATATCATACAGAGGTTGGTTCACAGAGGTTAAACCTGGATACATATAGGCTGTGATTGGGCTGTTTGAACCAGAAATAATCTCAAAGTCTTCAGGAACTTTTACTCCCTTAGCAAGCAAAGCATTAAGCAGACCTACTGCAACAGTATCATAAGATACAATTGCTGCATCAATCTTTTTAGACAGCATTTGCTCAGCTAAAGCAAGACCATTTTCAAAGCTATAATTTCCTTCAAAAACAAGAGATTCGTCAAATTTCAGTCCCGCTTCCTCCAGAGCCTCTTGGTAGCCCACCATACGTTCCGTATTTTCAGCTTCTTCTAGAGAGCCTGAAACAAAGGCGATACGCTTATTATTTTGGATCAATTCAGAAGTCGTTTGATGAGCGGCGAGACGATAGTCAATATTTACTGACGACATTCGCTTATCCACATCAATCATCCCAGCCAAAACGATGGGAGTGCGTGTTGATTGAAGTTGCTTGCGCACTTTTTCAGTCATGAAGCTTCCCATATAAACGATACCGTCAACTTGCTTAGAAAAGAGGCTCTCAATAACTTTTAGTTCTTTTTCTTCCTCTCCATCACTGTTGGCCAGAATGACATTGTATTGATACATTGATGCAATATCGTCAATTCCCCGCGCAATCTCTGCAAAATATGGTAACGTAATCGTTGGGAGAACAACCCCAACTGTCGTTGTACGTTTACTTGCAAGACCACGGGCAACTGCGTTAGGACGATAGTCCAATTCTTCAATTGCATCTAGAACTTTCTGACGTGTTTTCTCTTTGACGTTCGCATTGCCATTGACCACACGACTTACGGTAGCCATCGATACCCCAGCAACTCGAGCAACGTCATAAATTGTTGTTGTTGATTCTTCCATTCTTTTAAAACCTCAATTTTAATAATCTTGTCCGTTTTTATATTTTTTAATATTTGTGAAAACTTTTCCCAAATTTAATTATAGCATTTTTTGAAAACCGTTTCAATAATTTTCAGTGTTACAATTTCCTTAATTTAAAGCATGCTTTTTTTTAAGATTTAGCGTACAATAGAGATAATAATTTATAGAAAGGTGGATACTATGAGCAAAATCGAACGTATCTCTAATTTTCTGAGCGAAAATGAAGTTGACATGACTTTCATTACCAATCCTACGACCTTGAACTACTTGACAGGTCTGGCTATTGATCCACACGAGCGTATCGCTGGTTTGATGGTTTTCCCTGATAAAGCACCTTCACTTTTCACGCCTGCTTTGGAAGTAGAAAAAGCTAAAGAAAACACGACTGGTTTTGATATCTTTGGCTATGAAGATTCTCAAAATCCCTGGGCTGTTATTAAGGAACACCTCGGTTCAAGAAATATCAAAAAAATCGCAGTGGAATTTTCTGACATCCCCTTGTCAAAAACTGAAGGACTCAAATCGCAATTTTCTGGTGTTGAATTTGTTAACTTGACACCATTGGTGGAACGGATGCGTTTAATCAAATCTGCCGATGAAATCGAAAAAATGAAAATCTCTGGTGAGTACGCAGATAAATGTTTCGAAATTGGTTTTGAATATGCAAATTCTGACCGTACAGAAACAGATGTTGTTGCCAAAATTGAATACGAAATGAAACGTATGGGCGTGCCACAGATGAGTTTTGAAACAATCGTGCTCTCAGGTGCTCGTGCAGCTAATCCTCACGGTATGCCAGAAGATGTCAAAATCCAAGACAATAAACTCTTGCTCTTTGACCTCGGTGTCATGAAAAACGGCTACGCTTCTGATGCTACACGTACCATCTCTATTGGAAAACCGTCTGATTTTGATGCAGATATCCACAAAATCGTTCTTGAAGCACAACTGGCAGCTATGGATTTTGTAAAACCTGGAGTATCTGCTCTCGAAATTGATAAAGTAGCCCGTGATGTGATTACCAAAGCTGGTTATGGTGAGTACTTCGTCCACCGTCTTGGTCATGGTATCGGTATGGACGTCCATGAATTCCCATCCATTGGTGGCTCTGAGGATATTATCATTGAGGAGGGCATGTGTTTCTCTGATGAACCAGGCATCTACATTCCAGGTAAGGTCGGCGTACGTATCGAGGACTGCCTCTATGTCACTAAAACTGGCTGTGAGCCTTTAACTCAAACAAATAAAGAATTGATGATTTTCTAAAAATCACTCATATATGCATGAGAAAAGCGCCTTAACATACCTGTCAAGCTCAAAGGTGCTTTTTTTGTTTTCCCTTAAAAATTCCGATGGCTCAACGCCACTATCTTTTCTTCAATCCGTTGGATAGTGTCTTTGAAAACCTCATCATCTTGACCTGTTGGATCCTCTAATCCCCAATCTTCTCGATATTTGCAAGGAAGATAGGGACAATCAACGTTGCAGCCCATAGTAATTACAATATCCACAGGTGGAATATCTTGTAACAGCTTTGAAACTTGTGTTTTTTCCATATCTACATTATAGAGTTCTTTCATCAAACGGACGGCATCTTGATTAATTTGTGGCTTTGTCTCGGTACCTGCAGAATAAAATTCAAACTTGTCCCCAACAAACTTTTTACCGAGTGCTTCTGCAATTTGTGAGCGGCATGAATTATGCACACAGATAAACGCGATTTTGAGCATAGCAAGCCTCCTTGAACTACTTTTACATATTATATCTTATTTTCATCCCATAATTAAATGAAACAGCATGTCGTCTATGAAAATTCCTGCTAGCGCCTAGGCATTTCTCCAAATCTGCTTGCAAATACTGCAGCAAACTTTTGAAAAGAGGACGGAGGACAGGGGAATGTTTAAAATTTTCTGGAACAGGCTTATAAGTTATCTTCGTTATGCCACTGGAGGAATCTTGCATACATTCATCATTTCTAAAGCTTTTTGGTTCATAACAGCAGCCATAAAGTCTCCTGCTTCTTTGATACTGATAAGGCAAGCTGAGTTTTTTGAGCCCCTCTTCTAGCAGAGGCAAGTTAAAAGAAATTCTCCCAAGAGTAGCACGCCCTTTGTATCTTATCGTATGGTTATAACTAAGTTCAAAAAAACTTCTCTGTTCACATGAGCAAAGAAGTTTTTATTCTTTATCCAAAATCAGTAGGCAAACCTTTACCATTTCCAAAGAAATAGCCTGTCTTGGCATTGATTGTCAGTAAGTAACTGCCATCTGGACGATAGAGATTGTAATATCCCGCAACTTGACCAGCCATAAAGCCTGAAGTCATTGTGTGAATAGCTACTGGTAAAAGAATAAAATTATTACCAGAAATATAGCCACGTTGCCGCGCAATATTCAAGACTTTATCCCTAATTCCTGGACTCCAAGTGAACGCCGGATCATTAGGGTTCAGATTAGGCTGAGGCTGAACACGTGCATTAGAATTGTCCGGTATAGCCCCTGTTGGATTTTGCGCACCATTCGGCATACCACCGACTGTTGGAGTAGAGCTTTGTGTCCCTTGATTTTCAGTTGAAGGTGTAGGCGCATTTGCTGATCCGCTTGCCTGTTCAGTGACAGCAGGGCTAGAGTTCCCTGCTGCCTGACCAGACGCAGCGGAGTTTCTATTATTTTGAGCAGAGGCTGCAGCTTGCTCTTCTTTAGCTTTCGCTTCAGCTTGCTGTTTCTTTGCCAAATTAATCGCCTTTTCTAGTACCTCATTCAGACTTTCATTTGCCGTTTTTGGTACGGCTGGTAAAGTAACTGCTGTTTTGACTTGAGCAGCTTCATCTAACTTCCCATCTACAAGGACTGGCTTATTAAAGAGTGCGTTGACTTTCTCTACTGCAGCGATTTGTGCTTCGAGTTCGTTCACTTTTTTTTCAGCAGACTCAAAGTCCTGACCTTTTAGTTTTGAAAGCTTTTCTTTTAAGTTTTCCAGCTGATCAAAGTTCGAGTTCTTCAAAAAAAGATGGTCTGAATCTGTAAAAAATTCGTCATAAGCTTTATTAAAAGCAGTTAAATTTTCCTTAGTTATAGCTGCGGCTTGTTCTGCCGCCTTTTGATTATTGTTATGGTTATAAAGTGCATAACCCGCACCGCCAGCTGCTAAAAGGATGAATGCACAAAGACCAATGATGAGTGGTTTTTTGTTATTTTTCTTTTCTGGAGTATCTTTTGTGCTGTCCTCTGGTTCACTTTCAGTTACAGCCGCTGTTGGCTTCAATAACGGCTCTCCTGCCACCACATCTTGCTCAACTGGTCGAACCTTTTCTGTCTCAGAAACGTCACCTAGAGAAGCTTCATCAATAGCTTTCCTTGACGATTCGCCGAATTCAGCAGAAGGCTCTTCCACCGCAAGAGTCTGTGTTGACTGTTCAGAGACTTCCTCCTTCTCTATTTCTTCTGTTCCAGGCTCTACAGCTGCCTTATCCTCTGAAATCGGAAGAACTGGGGGAAGGTCATCAACAACTTCTACCTCATCAAATTCAGATATTTTTTCCTTAGAGTTCAGATCTTCCGGATAAGATTCCGTAGGCACATCTTCAGAAGAAGTGACTGCCTCTGTGCTTCTCTCTTCCGAAAGCTCCCCAGTTTCTTTTGAAAGCTCTTCCGGTTCCTTCTTAACGTCAGAAGCCTCATCGCTAAGAGCAGCCGTATCTTCTTGGCTCATCTTTTTTCGTTCTGCTTGAATATACTTTTCTAGGGCTTGATTTTTAACAGCTTCTATCTCCCCACGATGTTGACGAATATACTTGTCAAGCACGCTTTCACTTGCGCTATTTTCTTTATCTACTCTTTCTGCTTTTTTCACAATCTCACCTACGGTGAAGTCCGAGACATCGCCAAGTTTTAAGACTTTTTCGCCAGAATTTTTGATATCTTTATCTTTTTCTTCTGTCATTTAGATCTCCATAGCATTTGCTTATTTTTTTATTCTTTTTCCAAAATATTGATACAAGTCTGTACGCAATGTTCCGTTATAGAGTTTACGCTTTTTCGTTGCTTTCGCACCGTAATGTGTTTCAAAAGCAATATCACTCGTCAGAATATATTTGCTCCAAGTTTCGAGTGGCGCAAAAGTTGCTCCCATCTCTTTATAGAGCCCTGCAACTGAATCTTCATCTCCCAAACGTTCACCGTATGGAGGATTCGATACAATAACCCCATCAAGGGCATCTGTACGAAAATCTTGCAGGCGCATCTGTTTATATTTTATCACATGGTCAAGTCCAGCCGCAAGTGCGTTACTTTTTGCAATCTCAACCATCCGACCATCGATATCAAAACCTTGGATATCGAGTTCCAAGTCTTTACGTACAGCTTGTTTTGCTGCTTGGCGTACATCTTCAAAAACTTCTGGCTTCATCCATGACCAAGCTTCACAGGCAAACTTGCGGTTAAGACCTGGTGCCATATTGAGTGCCAACATGGCAGCTTCAATCGTGAAGGTGCCTGAACCACAAGTAGGGTCAACAAACATACGTTTTGGATTTGCTAGCCAGTTTGTCAACATAATGATCGCTGCCGCCATGTTTTCCTTCAATGGTGCATCGCCCTTTTCAACACGATAACCTCGTTTAAAGAGTGAATCCCCTGTAGTATCAATCATTACTGTTGCATTATCCTTGTGAATCGCAATCTCAATGGAGAAGCTTGCACCATTTTCTGGGATGGGTACTCCTTCTGGGCGATGGTAGGCCTTTTGCAATTTCTTCACGATAGCTTTTTTAGTGATACCTTGAACACTTGGCTCATTATGTAAGGTAGATTTCACAGACTTCGCCTTGCTTACAGGGAAGGCTGAACCAAAGGGAATATAGTCTTCCCAATCGAGCGCATAGACATTTTCAAAGAGTTCATCAAAGGTACGTGCCTTAAATTCCCCCACAACAATCTTTACACGATCTGCTGTACGAAGCCAAGTATTTGCTTGAGCAATCGTTTTTGTATCTCCTGTAAAAAAGACACGCGAACGATCGTCAATCGTAACATTTTCAATCTCCATATTGCGTAATTCACGAGCAACCAAACTCTCTAAACCTGCTGCTGCAGTAGCCATCAGCTTAAAATTATTTTTCATTTTTTCCTTTGTTTCTTTCTAAAAAAAGCTGGGACTAGCCCAGCGTGTCATACAGTTTTCTATAAGCCATGTTTTGTTCAGGTCTTGCGACCGTCGATAACCATCTGTCTGAAGAAGAAAGACTTCTCCCTCGACCACGCCTTCAGTTCGGCTAGTCAAGTGCCCCGACCATAAGTTTGGGTTGCTCGCTTGAGGGGTTTACCACGTTCCAATCTTACCGTTTCCAGCAAGCCTCGTCTCTTTGGCACTTTTACAGAATACTCATGCATATCAAAAGACTTAGCACTTTCTTCAGCCGTTAGGCATGACACTCCTACCTTGGTTTATTGTTTCACCAAGCACAAACACTACGGGCATCGCAGCCCGTGCGAGCATGGACTTTCCTCATGATACACATTCGTACCACGCAGTTATCCAAAAACTGTTTTTTTCTTTTTCATTAAAGTATAAAGCCAGACTTAAGCTTCTTCATTTGAAGCATTTCCCGGGCCAAAAACGGCTTGTTCCAAACGATTGATACGCTTAAGTAATTCAAAATTGCTTGGCTGGCTAATTTCTGTTCGAGGTTTACTCAAACGGTTTGAAACCACGCGACTCATGTTATCCAAGCGTTGTGTTTCTTCCAAATTCGCCTGATTTGGACGGCTTGCTTGAGATTCTAGTTCAACGATTTTTTTCTTCAAAAATTCGTTTTCTTCCTGCAGGCGTAATATCTCTGCTTGAAAAGCTTCGTAATCTTGAATGACGTCATCGAGGAGCTCGTCAACTTCTTCTTTATCATAACCTCGCATTTTTGTTCCAAAGTCAGCTTCATAGATATCTTTAGGTGTAAATTTAAATGTTGCCATATCGTCCTCTTTTATCATTTCATATCAAAGTTTTATCACTTTTTATCATAGCAGATTTTTTCCCATTTTTCAAGTCAGCCCATCAGTGAAAACAATCGTCTTAAGTGGCTTACTATAAGTCTTTCAAAGCTAACTTAATCAAGGCTAAATCGAACAAATAATTTGCATCCACACCTGAACTCTTTATTTTATAATCAAGTTCAATGAGAGACAATAATGCTCTAGACAAATAGTCCTCCTGCATTTTTCTTACCTGTTGATTTGCCAATTTGATACGATAGGGATGAATTTTGAGAGCAGAAGTTTGCTTTGCTTCATTCCAGCCTTTGCTTTGCATCACTTTAACCTGATAATACAGGCGAAAAGAGTTGGTTAAAATAACCAATATTTTGATAAGTTCCTCGCCTTGCAGGATTAAATCGTGAACAAGTTCGCGTGCTTCAGCCACCTTTCCTTTCAAAATCAGATCTGTCAGTAGAAAAATATTGTCTTGAAGTGACTTAGGAACAACCTTTTCAACATCCTCGACTGTCACTTCTCTTTCGCCAACATAAGTTTTGAGCAAGGAAAGATTTTGTTTAACCACTGGGAAAGAAAAATTAGATTTTTCAAATACTCGTTGAAGAACACCGCTGGAAAAACCTGTATCTGCAAAAACTCTGGTTAACTCCTGTGGCTTAAGTTCCTGAGCCTCTAAAAGAGTCGCTTGGGTCTTAAGCTTCTTCGTCAGCTTCAAACGACTGTCCAACTTGCCATGCAAAATAAGAATAAGCTGTGTTGTCTCTACAGGATGATTCAAAAAATTTTCGAAACGAGAAAGCTGTTTGTCATCAAAAACCGTCTTTTTAGCTGTTGTCAAATTAGACAAATTTTCTAGAATAACTAACTTTTGCTCCACGAAGAAAGGAAGACTCTCCAACTCTTCCAAAGCTAAGTTTGCGTTAGCTGGAGTCAAGTCAAAATAAGCTTGCCCCAAATCTGCATTGTCAAATTGTACAAACTCTAAGAGACGGCTTTTCAGTTCTTGAACAACATCTTCTTCTTCACCGTAGAGAACCAATAGTTGAGGCAGACCCGCTCTTTTTATTTTTTCTAATTCATCAAAGGCATTCATTCTTCATCAAGCTCCTGTCCATTGAGAAACTCTCCGTCTTGTGTGACGAGAACTTTACGCGGTGTTGTTCCTTTAGCTGGACCCACAATACCAGCTGCCTCCAATTCATTCATTAGATCTGAGGCTCGGTTGAAACCAACCTTAAGTGCGCGTTGCAGTTGAGCAGTTGATGCTTTTTGAGCAGAAATGACAAGATGTCGGGCTTCATCAAAAAGAGGGTCAGCTGAACTTGTTGTAGAAGAAGCTTTATTCCCCTCGTCTTCAACTTCCCCGGGATCAAAGCTTTCATCATAGTCTGCTTGAGATTGATTTTTGATAAAGCTGACCACTGCTTCAACATCGTCATCTGATAAGAAAGCCCCTTGTAAGCGAACAGGGTGGTTTTCATCAATTGGCTTGAAAAGCATGTCCCCGCGTCCTAAAAGTTTCTCAGCACCATTTGTATCAATGATAGTTCGAGAGTCAGTACCGCTTGACACTGCAAAAGCGACACGTGAAGGAACATTTGCCTTGATTAGCCCCGAAATAACATCAACAGAAGGACGCTGTGTAGCTAGAATCATATGTATTCCAGCTGCACGAGCCTTTTGTCCCAAGCGGATAATCGCATCTTCAACTTCTTTACTGGCCACCATCATCAAGTCCGATAGCTCATCAACAATGACAACGATTAAAGGAAGCGTCTGATACTTTTCTGGGGATTGGGCATTGTGCTTCTCTATCTTTTCATTATAGCCTGCGATATTACGTACCCCTGCCTGACTGAACAGTTCATAGCGGTTTTCCATCTCATCTACCACTTTCTGGAGGGCACGCGCTGCTTTACGCGGATGAGTAACCACTGGGATAAGCAGATGAGGAATGTCATTATAAACAGAAAGTTCAACCATTTTAGGATCAACCATGAGGAATTTCACCTCACTTGGCAAAGCTTTCATCAAAATAGAGGTAATAATACCATTGACCGCAACGGACTTCCCTGAACCCGTTGAACCTGCCACAAGTAAATGAGGCATTCGTGTTAAGTCAAAGGTCCGAATACTGCCATCCAAAGCTTTTCCTAGAGGAAGCTCCAGCAAACTGTTTGTTTTGGGCTTGGCATTTTCCCAAAGTTCGCGAAATCCAACAGTCGCAACTTCGCTGTTGGGAATCTCAATACCAATGAGGGACTTCCCTGGTATGGGCGCTTCGATACGCACATCTTTTGCTGCTAAGGCTAATGCTAAATCATACGAAAGATTCACAACACGAGATACTTTGACACCTGTCGCCAACTTAATCTCATACTTCGTAACTGATGGTCCTACAACTGCCGATTCAACTGTTGCTGAGATTTTGAACGACTCTAGAGTACGTTCTAATATCTGGATGTTTCTTCGAACATTTTCTCGTTCACTTATTTGATTTTTAGTTGGAATTTCCTCCAATAGATCAATCATTGGAAGCTGATAAAAGCCCTCATCATCTGATCGCTCAAAGTTTATCGGTTCTTGATCTACTCTTTCTTGTTCTTCCACGGTTGGACTTGAAGTATCTGGAATCGCTATCGGAACCTCTGCATTGGAAACTGAACTTGACTCTACAGACAAGGCAGCTTCGTTTTCTTCCAAATCTTTCACGTTCTTTTCTGCTTCTTTTTGCGCACGTGTTTCTTCTTTCAATAGTGCCTTTGCTCGTTTTGCCTCAGCCCTTTTGGCCAAACTTTCACGGATTGCGCTCACATTTTTATGAACAAAGAGCCGCAAACGGGCAAGTAAGGCAGGAGCCATGAGATAAATTGCAATGAGCCATAAAGTGCCTACAATAATATAAACGCCAACCACTGAAAAGAGAGATTTGGAAGGTGCAAAAAATAAGTCTCCTAAAAATCCCCCACCCAAAAACTCAGTCACTTGTCCCTTTTTCAAATCTGTTATTGCTAAAGTCAGAACTTTTTTTCCAGGATAGAGCGCATCAAATCTTGCTTGAAAAACCAAGAGAAGGCCAAAGAAAGAAAGAAGCAGTCCAGGTAAAAAACGCTTATTTTCACGAAAGAAATCTTTTTTTAAAACCATCATAAACATGACAAACAACACCAGTAGCAAGAAGACAATTGCTAAAGAACCGACTGCAATGCGTATGATATTATATAAAAACACACCAAAAAGACCTAGACGTGCTAAGGCAAACACGATAAGGAGAAAGCTGCCAAAAAAAGCCGCCATTTTTTTATTTGCCGTCCAAAATTTCTGTGTTGATTTTTTTGCTGCTGTTTTTTTGGCTGTGGAGCGTTTTGCTTTACTTTTTGTTTTTCTTTTTACCGGCATAGTATTTCTCTGTTCTAAAACTTAGTGATACTGTCTATTGTAACATTTTAGGAGGAAAACTTTCAATACTGAATTTTTGCGTGAAGGTCAACTGTCCCCCTTTAATTACTACTGAAAATCATTCCTCGTTAGCAGAGTTTGAATCAGTCTTTCATAAGTTTAAAAAATACCACAGAAGCAGCCAGCCTCAGAATTTTTTCCTGCGTTGTCATATCTTATAGACAGGTAAGAACATTCAGAATGAGAGTAAAAAACCTAGGTTGTTTTCTAGGCAAAATTTACACAAAAACAAAAACGCCCAACTGGAGCATGCTATACACCAATCAAGCGTTTTTCCCTTTAAGTCAGCCTTCTTCAGGTTTAGACTTTCACTCACTTTACTACCATAACATTACATGGTGCGTGATTCACTACATAGCTTGCTGTTGAGCCAACTAACACACGGTCAATCGCACCTTTACCCGTTGAACCTAAGACAATAAGATCAACATCATTTGCTTCTGCAAAATCAACGATTTCTTTCTTCGGAGAACCGCTTACTTGGAAAGTCTTATATTCTACTTTATCACCAATAATCTTGCCTGCCTCATCCAAAATCTCTGCCGATTGCTTCTCAGCTTCTTCTAGAACAGTAGGCATAATATAGGCATTGCCATAGAGTTGTGCCACATCCTTCACATGTACAACAAGCAAGGAAGCTTGGTTTTTCTTAGAAATCTCAACAGCTTCTTGGATAGCTTGATTGGATTGTTCGGATCCATCTACTGCGACTAAAACATTTTTGTAATTTTCTTTCATTGTAAGCGTCTCCTTTTCTTTTCCATTATAAGATATTTTCATATAGAAGTCCAATAAGAAGTTTAAATTTTTTCTTTTTTATCACTTTTTTCTCATCGAACACAGCTTATTGGCTAACCTGAGTAAGGCATATCTAACGACTGAAATGTTATAATGAATACAAATAAAAGGAGGATATATGGAAAGACAAGAACTAATCAATCTAGTATTGGAACTAACAAACTCATATGAAGACTACCCTTTTAACAACAATAAGCGTGAAAAAATTCTTTGGACAGCGATTAGACAAAAATCCAATAAAAAAATAATTTGCTTAATATTTGAAAAAGATAATGTACTATTAATTGACTTAAAACTTTCTCCTGAACACGGCGAAGAAGCGAGACAAATTTCTGGCGTTTTCCCTGGTTATCATATGAATAAAACCCACTGGAATACTGTGAGTGTGAACCATACTAGTCTTACTCAGGAGGGTCTAATTCAAATGATTAAAGAAAGTGACAAACTTACCCAGAAATAAAAAAAAACACGCTGGCAAGGCATGAATTATAAACAAACAAATATTTGTATTTTTGCCTATTCAATTTATCATACAAGCATAGGAAAAACAAATGTCGCATGTTTGTTATACAGCAATTATCCCCCCCTCCGACGATTCAGGTCGACGCCACAACGACACTAAAAAATCTATTGTGATATAATGGATTTATGGAAAATATAAACGCTTACAAGGCTTTGGCCTTTTTTGACCTCGACGGGACTTTGCTTAATGCGCAAAGTCAATTAGACAAAGAGGTAGTTGATGCCATTCATGAAATACGTAAAAATGGTGTGCTCCCCTTTATTGCTACAGGTCGTGGTCATTTTGAACTTGACAAAATTATGGAGGAAACAGGAATTACTGGCGCTGTTGCTATGAACGGTCAGTATATTGTTTTAGACGGCAAGACGATATATAAAGATCCTATTTCAGTCACAAATATCGAAAAATTGCATGCCCTAGCTCTTGAACAAGATGAGGCACTCGCTTTTTATGGCAAAGATGGTTATTGGGTGGACCGCCATACACCTTTTGTGCATGCAGCATATGCTTACACACACATGCCCCTTCCCAAAATTAATCCCGAGGGCTATAAATCTGAGGAAGTTAATATGCTCCTACTGCTCACAGACAAACTTTCTCAAGTTGATTATTATAAAGCAGAGGTTCCTGAGCTTAATTTCTTTATGAATGCACCAACTTCTATTGATGTCACCAATATCTCGACAAATAAAGGAACTGGGATTACTCATGTCAAGGAAGTTCTTAACTTTACAGGAAATACCTATGCTTTCGGGGATGGTCGCAATGATCTCCATCTTCTTGAAGCTGCTGACTACGGAACTGCTATGGGAAATGCTGTGCCTGAGCTGAAAGAAATTGCCGATTTTGTCAGCAGCAAAAACACCGAAAAAGGGATTGTCAATGCGTTTAAACATTGGAATTTCATCTAACCTAAAAACAGAGAGGCTTTTAGACCTCTCTATTTTTATCGTGTTAAATCAATACGTTTGCTCAGTTTATCCATGAGAATTGCCCCTATAAACAAACTCATAAACTCTCCAAGAGCTAAAGTGAACCAAGTCCAGAAGAAAGGTAAATTAAAGAGGAAATATAACTCTAGAGCAATGGTAAACATGCTTAGGGAAAAGAAAATAGCGAAATAAAGGAATGCTTTATTGAGCTGTCCTCTGAAGAAGTACTGTTTCATATAGCGTTCAAAAAGTAAGACACCTAATGTCAAGAAAACTAAAGTAGATAAACCACCAACAAGGACATCAATCCAAGTAAAACTAAGGAAGTTTGAAATCATACACCCAATGGTTACAGCCAGAATATATTTCTTATTAAAGAAAGCTGTAAAATTAAGCATCTCTGATATCCTAAACTGTACAGGGCCATAAGAAATGGCATTGAGAGGGGGTGTCATTGTAAGAACAACATAAAGCGCAGCGACAATGGCAATCGTAACCATGTCATAAACGGTAGATTTTTTCAATTTTTTCTCCTTTAGCGGCTAAAATCCGCCTGTAATATGCTCAGGCAAAGGTTAAAAGTCCTGAGGGTTGCTGAACTTTCGCAACTTTTATATTATAACAGTTTTACCTTGTAATGAAAAGCCGTGTTTTCTTTTTAAATCCTGACAGACTCCTGAACATAATTTTTCTAAAAATTGAGCTTTTCGACATGGTTGAACTAGCTTTTAGGATAATAAGTATAACATTCAGGCAAGTATCCTGCCAGTCTTTTGACGAATGAAACACTATGGAAAAGCCCTTATTTAGGATTACTCCCTATTTAACAGCTCTGGACACAGTGAAAGCAGCTTGTCCAAAAGAAAGCTGCAAACAAAAATTTGCAGGTCTTAGCCAAAGTAAAAAAGCACGACGTTTTGAAGACGCCGTAAGCTTTTTGTTGAAATTTTTTGACACAGTTTCCTTACTTTATCGTCCAGCCCCCATCGATGGGAACGACTGCACCTGTCAAATATGAACTTTCTGGACTGGCTAAAAAAAGAGTCAGTTCTGCGACTTCCTTAGGCTTTGCCCAGCGTTTTGCTGGAGTTTCTTCCGCCACCCATTTTGCCATTTCGCCATTATTTTCAGTGAAATCCTTGGCATTCATCGGTGTATCAATAGCTCCTGGGGCTATCCCTGCAACTTGGATACCATGCTGTGCTTCATCTAAAGCCAATTGCTTTGTAAAACCAACAATAGCATGCTTACTTGCAGTATAGGCAATTCCTCCACCACCGGCAACTAAACCTGCAACAGAAGCCATATTGATAACTACACCAGACTTTTTCTGTTTCATGTGAGGTAAAAAGGCGGAAGTCATGAGAAACATGCTGTCAAGATTTGTTGCTAGAATTTTTTTCCAAAGCGAAAAGTCCGTGTTTTCTATCGCCCGATAGTCATCTAACTGCCCTGCTGTATTGAGTAAAATATCAATCTCACCTACATGTGCGGCCAATTGTGCTACCTTTTCAGGGCAGGAAACGTCACAGACTATGGTTTTGAAGTCCGCTGTAAATTCTTGTAAGTCAACACCGATTACTTCTGCTCCTGCTTGCAAAAAGGCTTGCGCCTGTGCTTGACCGATGCCGCTAGCAGCCCCAGTGACTAGAACCTTTTTTCCCTTAAATTTTTGTTCAGTCATTGACTAAAATCCAGTCTGTTGCTAATACATCACAAGGCGTAGGTGCCCACATACTAAAACCTTCTCCTTCTCCTTCTACGTTAATTAGGAAGTAAGGTGTAACCTGTAGTTTTTCGCCGTTATCAAGTACAATGCTGTCATAAAGGGCAACATAGTTTTCTGCTCCTCCCCAACCCGTACGTACTATTTTTTTACCAGCTTTAAGTTCTGGAAGAATTTCCTCAAATGTCATACTTTATTTCCTCCCTCTCTATACTCATGTTATGAATGCTTTAATTTTAACATTTGTCATTTCTTTTGTCATTTTTTAATTCTATCTTGACAATGGACTGCGTTTTAACTAGAATGAATCTATGAAAAATACAGAAAATCGCGAAAAAGTCGTTATTATTACCGGGGCTTCAAATGGCATGGGATATGAAGCCGCGAAAACTTTTGCCCAACGTGGTTGGCAGGTTTATGCAGGCGCCCGTCGTGTTGAAAAGATTCCAACTGACGATGGCATTATTGCCCTCAAATTAGATGTGACCGATAGCAAGAGCAACCACGCCTTCATTCAACACGTCATTGCCCAGGCAGGGCGCATTGATGTTCTTGTCAATAACGCGGGATATGGCGAATATGGTCCGGTTGAAGAGATTTCTATGGAGAATGTCCGTAAACAATTTGAGACGAATTTCTTTGGTGCTGTGGAATTGACACAGCTGGTTCTGCCCATCATGCGTCAACAAGCTTTTGGACGAATTGTTAATATTTCTAGTATCGGTGGTGATGTGTACATGTCGCTGGGTGCCTTTTATCATGCCACAAAAGCTGCGCTACAACAATGGTCAGATGTGCTGGATACAGAGGTCAAAGCTTTTGGCATTCGTTCTATCGTCGTGCAACCCGGCGGAACTGCTTCCAACTGGAGTTCTATTGCTATGGAAAATGCTGAAAAAAATCTTCATCCAAATAGTCCTTACCAACCATTAGTACAAACTGTGCGAGCAGCACTTAGTGATAACTTTGGTAGTTCTGCTACTTCTGCGGATCTGGCCCAAGTTTTCTATAAAGCAGCCACAGCTCAAAAACCGAAGCCACGTTATTATAATACTTTCACAGATCGTTTGATGGTGCATACAGCGCGTGCCCATCCGAAACTTTACATCAAGTTCTTCAATGCAGTTCTGAAACAAATGGGAAAACGTAGAAAATAAATAAAAATAGAATCTGAGAAAAAGGCTCGGGTTGAGCGATTTTACCCTTACAGTTTTCACAAATGCCGACTTTTACCCCCATCCTCTCCGACTATAGACAAACAGCCCCAAAATCAGAGGCTGTTTTCTTGTTGCACCAGAGTTACGCCTAGAAAGCAGCGATGGACATTATGGAGCTGAATTTGTGCGTTGCGAATGTCTTCAAGGCCACTGCACAGGGATATTTTAATGGGCAAAACAAAGTCCAAGCTGAGACAACCTGTTTCAGAAGCGCAAAAGGAAGTGAACAAATCATAGAAAGCATGATGATGACGTAAAAATTATTAGTTTTTTGAACATGTCCTTATAGCTTTGGTGAAGAAAAAAAGACAAAGTCTCAAGACCTTGTCTATACTATCATTTTAAATATTCTCCAAAGTTTGTTTTTGTTTTTCAAACGTTTCTGTTAGCTTATGAGCAAAATTACCCTTGATGGATTTTTGCAAGGCAGCTGAATTCTTAGA
This sequence comes from Lactococcus garvieae, assembly GCF_016758115.1. Lineage (GTDB taxonomy): Bacteria > Bacillota > Bacilli > Lactobacillales > Streptococcaceae > Lactococcus > Lactococcus muris. The sequence goes on along the minus strand of NZ_WIVG01000030.1, from coordinate 6,685 downwards.
AAGTGACTGTTTCGCTTGTTCAGCTTCCAACTCAGAATTTTTTTTGAATTTTCATGCGCTGTTCACCGCCATTCACTAAACTGTCCAAACCTTTCGACCGAATTTTTATTTTTTGTATTTCCTTTTGCGCATTTTTTATAATTTCATCAATAGTATCCATGTTTCATCCTTTGTATTGAGATTTATATAGTTTTGATTGAAGTTATGTTCTGCTTCTTCTAACTGCTTTTGAACGTCCATTTTTACTTCTTGAAATTTTCCACTATTTCTTCCGACAATTGATTAAGAGGATAACGCGAGAACTGAGAAGCTTCTGTAACATTTCCTTGGCTTCTTAAAATATGGATTGGAAAGTTTCTTCTGTAAGCAAAATATTTTCTTTCACCCTTTCAACTCTTGGGCCAGTTCCGCATCACGAGCCACTATTTCTGAAATTTTAGCCTTAATTTCACGCTCAAGGCTTGTAAAATGCTCACTCATTTCTCGGATTTTATCAATTTTCATCTGGTATTGTTGCCGAGGCACGCCCACAACATTATATTCGGTAAAACCTGCACTTTCAAGAGCTTCATAGACTTCCCATTTTTCCAATTGAGTCCCCATTTGTATAGCTTCATCTCGTGTCTTTTTCCAAAGTTCTTCCGCTTTTTTAATCCCCTCTTGATAATTTTTAATAACATTCAACATGGCTAGATTAAATTCTGCGCCAGCTGTCGAAATAATAGCAAGAGCTTGTGCAGCATCTAAATAGATTTTTTCTCCAGAAGATAAGCCTCCTCCACTTGCAGTAAATCGGACCTTTAAATCTTCCAAGAGCTTCATTTGAGATTTGAAACTTTTTTGAATAAGTTCAATACCGTCACTCAAGACCCCTTTATCTGTAATCGTCCATATTCTCCCTTCATTGTCCTTCAATGACCCATCTTCACCAAAGTGATAAGACTCAAGAAAATGTCCGGAGAACAAAGTTCCATCTCCAAAATCTCCTGCATAAATCGCTGTGCCATAATCTGAAGCATGTGTCCATGAGGAAATTTGGTCCCCCTTATGCATGAAGTTCAAAACAAATTTTTTCCCTTTGCCATTTATCCATGCTTTTTCTGCTTCTGTTAATTGCTTACCTACTCCTGCGGTGGAAAAGGTAACTGCGGGGACATGGTTGGTTGCTGCTACCTTTTGAGCCAAAGCACCACCTAAAGAATGGCCTGTGACGGCTTCAATATTACTGGCCCCATATTCCTTTACCATCTCCTTGTAAAACTGTTGGGCACTGGTGAACTGAGATTCCAATGTGCCGTCTTTTTCAAACCCTAATACAACATTTGACAAATCCGCACTTAAATCATTCAAATGCCAATCTGTCGCATTTGTCCCTGCAAAAGCAATAATCACATGATTGTAATCGGGTTCTCCATTCACAATCGGCGCAACAGCCATACCTTGAAAGCCGTTTTTTTCGTAGCCCTGACTGTTGTGTTGGTCGTTTGTATCCACAGTATTTAAAATTTGATATTGTTGCCCTGTTTCATCACCAAGATTTTCATAAAATGTATATCCTTTTCTAAAGGCTTTGGAACCTTTTTTTACTTTATCTGTCTGATATACAACATCATCAATAACCGAATACTGCTTAGGTGTTGTCACTTCAACACTTCCTCCTTTCCATTACTGTATACTACCTTAGTTGTTTTCTCAGTTGAACCATTTTTATTTGACTGTGGTAAGGGTTCTCCTCCCATTAATCCATCTTTCACAAAAATCTCATCATATTTTTTTCCGTTAATAACTACATCAACTCCTACAGTCCACGTACCGGAACCTGCACGTGAGCCTTGCTCCACAAATTTAATTTCTTCCACTTCTGGATGTTTCTCCTTAAAAGCAAGAGCCGCAGTTCTTTGGTTCGCTATATTTTCACTTTCTTTATTGCTCATGTACACTTTCCCTCCAATAGTTAAGATTAAAACAAGCATTAAAACTGATAAAAGACTAAACATTAACCCTTTTTTGTTATTTTTCATCTCTTTATCCCTAAAAAATATTACTCATTATCTATCTAATGTTATGACAGCAATCCATTAAAATCATTTTCGATAATCGCTTTTAGCTAGCACAAAAAGCCTTACCTCAATTTCTCAGTTAACCATTTGATGAAAAATAGGATAATCATCAACAGTAATTCTTCAAATTTGATAAGGGCAGTAACTTTTTGAATGCTTGCTCTCGCATAAAAACTGTACGAATATAGTTTGCACTCTCTTGAAATCTCAAACATTTCTGGATTTTTATTATCCGATTAATGATCCAGCAGGTACATCCGCAGGTGCTTCGAGCACGCGCAACTTGCCATCAAATTCAGCCGAGAGAATCATCCCTTGACTGACATATTTTTTCATCATTTTACGTGGTTTTAAGTTGGCCACGATTTGCAGTTTTTTACCGACAAATTCTTGTTCGTTGGGATAAAACTCTGCAATTCCTGACAAGATTTGGCGTGGTTCTTCATCACCCGCATCTAACTTGAAGCGAAGCAGACGATCTGAACCTTCCACACGGCTGACTTCCAAAACTTCAGCAACTTTCAACTCAATCTTTTCAAAGTCATTAAACTTAATTTCTGGTAAAGTGAGATTAAGTTTAACATCCTCTGGTACCCATTCTTTTTCAGGAAGCTTTCCACCAGCCATCTGTAACTTGATGTATTCCACTTCTTCTTCCTTATCCAAGCGAGGGAAGACAGGTTCACCTTTTTCTACAACTTTATGCGTAAATTCGTAACCGAAAGCTAAATCTTCTAAGGAGAACTCTTCCTCTGTTAGGCCGAGTTGTGCAAAAATTTTCTTACTTGTCGCACGCATGAAAGGCTGCAAGAGCGCAGCGACAACACGAAGATTTTCTGCTAAATGATAAAGTACATTATTAAGCTTATCCTTGTCCTCTTCTGATTTAGCAAGAATCCAAGGGGCTGTTTCATCGATGTATTTGTTCGTCCGAGAGATAAGAAGCCAGACTTCACTCAAAGCGACATTGAACTCAAACTTATCCATAGCTGTGTGGTATTTTTCCAGAGTTTCAGCGAGGACTGTTTCCAAGGCAGCGTCAAATTCCGTTGAAGCGTCATTTTTAACCAGAACGCCGCCATTGTATTTGTTGACCATAGCAACTGTACGATTGAGCAAGTTCCCGAGGTCATTTGCCAAGTCATAGTTGATACGGTCAATAAAATCTTCTGGTGAGAAGACGCCGTCAGAACCAAAAGGCAAGGCGCGCATGAGGTAATAACGTACAGGGTCTAAACCATAGCGATTCACCAACATATCAGGGTAAACAACATTTCCTTTAGATTTCGACATTTTCCCGTCTTTCATCACCAACCAGCCATGACCGAAGACTTGTTTAGGGGGTTGCATACCCAAAGCATGAAGCATGATCGGCCAGTAGATGGTGTGAAAACGGACGATTTCTTTACCAACCATGTTCACACCTGGCCAGAATTTATCCAGTTTGCTAGTATCCTCTGAACCATAGCCTAAAGCAGTCACATAGTTAAGCAATGCATCAAGCCAAACATAAACCACGTGTTTCGGATTAGACTTCACAGGAATACCCCAAGTGAAGGTTGTACGGCTCACAGCCAAGTCTTCCAAGCCCGGTTTGATGAAATTATTTACCATTTCATTTTTACGAATCTCAGGTTGGATGAAATCTGGATGTGATTCATAATAACTTAAAAGCCAGTCCGCATACTTGCTCATACGGAAGAAATATGACTCTTCTTCGACCCATTCTACTTCGTGACCTGATGGCGCTTTACCCCCAATGACTTTACCGTCTGCATCACGATAAACTTCTTCCAACTGTGCTTCTGTAAAGAATTCTTCATCAGAAACGGAATACCAACCCGCATATTTATCCAAGTAAATATCGTCTTGTGCCAAAAGTTGCTCAAAAGCCTTTTGAACGGCTTCTTCATGATAGTTGTCTGTTGTGCGGATAAATTTGTCATAAGAAATGTCCAACATTTTCCACAGTTCTTTAACATCTTCCGCCATTGGGTCCAAATATTCTTTGGGTGTCATGCCCAACTCTTCAGCCTTACGTTGAATTTTCATGCCGTGTTCATCAAGGCCTGTTAAATAAAAGGTATCAAAGCCCATCAAACGTTTGTAACGTGCAAGAACGTCACAAGCGATTGTTGTGTAGCTTGAACCGAGATGCAATTTCCCTGAAGGATAATAAATTGGCGTTGTGATGTAAAAGTTTTTGTTTTCAGTCATTTTTTTCTCCTAATTCGTGGCCTAATGAAAGCCACTTGATTAGTATTTTTTCAATTGTGCATTGAAAAAAGCCTTGATTTTATTATAGCATATCCTTTTCAAGGAATTCTTATTCTAAATAGTATTTAAGAGTTTTTCTCTCCATCATACTTCCTATCCCGTTTTCCTTTGAGATTATCAATCAATAAGGTATGTTATAATTAACTTAATAAAGCTAAAAGGATTTGATTATGACTTACAAATTTATCTCATGGAATATCGATTCGCTGAACGCAGCCTTGACTGGAACAAGTGATCGTGCAGCTCTATCAATGGCTGTGGTCGAACAGCTTGCTGCATCTGAAGCAGATGTTATCGCCATTCAAGAAACAAAACTCAACGGTGACCTCAAAAAAACAAACAAGGTACTTGAAATTTTAGGCAGCCACTTCCCAGACTATGAAATTGTTCACCGAATCAGTACACCACCTGCACGTAAAGGGTACTCGGGGACGATGTTCCTGTATAAGAAAAGCTTGCCTGAGCCAGTTATAACGATGCCGGAAATTGGAGCGCCAGAACCCATGGATAGCGAAGGTCGTATCATCACGCTTGAATTTCCTGATTTTTTCGTCACGACAGTCTACACACCCAATGCAGGTGATGCCCTTAATCGTTTAGACCTCCGTGGGCAGTGGGACGATCGGTATCGCGCCTACTTGCAACTGTTGGACAGTCAAAAGCCTGTCTTTGCCTGCGGAGACTTCAATGCAGCTTACACCGAAATAGACCTTGCAAACCCTAAAGGGAACCGCAATTCTGCTGGTTTTACAGACCAAGAACGCGAAAAATTCGGTCTCCTGTTAGCTGCTGGTTTTACAGATAGCTTCCGTAAAATTCATGGCAATGTGGAAAGTTATTACGCACCGGGACGGAGTATTTATACATGGTTCGCCCAACGCTCTCGCACAGCAAAAATCAATAACTCCGGATGGAGAATTGACTATTGGCTTGTTTCTGACCGCTTAGCCGACAAGATTACACGAGCAGAACCTTTGGATTCTGGCGCACGTCAAGACCATGTGCCCATCGTTTTAGAAATTAACATTTAAAAAAGCACGCACGCGTGCTTTTTTATTCTTATTGTGCCAGCTCTTGATAGGCCTCTTCTTTGAAACCTATCAAGACAATGTTGCCCTCTTTAACAATCAGCGGGCGTTTAACCAGCATCCCATTTGAAGCTAGGAGTTCCGCTGCTTCATGCTCAGTCAAATCCGCCAGCTTATCTTTTAAGCCCATCTCACGATAAACCAGACCACTTGTGTTAAAAAATTTTTTAACAGGCACATCTGCAAACCATTTTTCAAACTGCTCAGCTTTTGGTGGATTCAGCTTAATATCAATAGGATTATAGTCAATTCCTAATCTCTCTAAAGTCGCTTTTGCCTTGCGACAAGTTGAGCATTTTGGATATTCATAAAAGTCGTACATTTTTATCCTCCTTACTCTTTATTTTAGCAAAACTAAGCTAAAGAGAACAGACTTATCTTTTCGGAAAGCAAAAATTTTAAACAAAATAAAATTTATGTTAAAATAAGATAAGAATATTTATTTAAAAAGGAGATTATTTTATGATTTGGTCACTTATCGTTGGGGCGCTGATTGGTATGGCTGCCGGAGCAATTACATCAAAAGGCTCAAAAATGGGCTGTATCGCAAATATTGTCGCAGGTCTTCTCGGTTCATTTGTCGGACAAATGCTCTTAGGAAGCTGGGGACCACATCTGGCAGGGATGGCTTTGATTCCTTCTATCGTTGGTGCGGTCATCGTTGTCCTTGTTGCTTCTGCTTTGTTTGGTAAGAAAGATTAATTTAACATAAAAACGTTCATTTTATCGGATGAACGTTTTTCTTTCGTTTTATTGGTTGATGATGAGAGCTGGGCGAGCACCGCCACCAGGTCCCCCCCATGTATCAGGTAAGTCACCACCTATCCAGCCTCCCATAGAGACGAGCCAGCCATGTCCCGGTGTTCCGGGAGTACGAAGCATCCAATAAGCACCATATGGAGGAANCATGTGGAATAGCACCTGTCGTAAAAGTATTGGCCACAGGTTGCACCATATTTCTAACCGATGCATCTAGTCCACTATACCATGTGTCAATGAAGCTCTCTTGATTATGAAAACGAGCATTACTAATCACATTGTTCCGAATAATCAGATGATTCCCAGAACCTTGATTCTCCAGATAACGATACTGCTCCCCAGCCATGGTAAAGATACGCCCCGGACGCATGGTCGAGAAGTCAAAAGCATCCGGTTGACTGTCTTCGTTAGGCAATGGGTTCTGTCCATCATCGTACATCACCCCATTCTGGATACCTCTGAGGAAGTCTTCCAGCTCCGCATGGTGTTGCTCCCCGTCAT